>JBCCEX010000007.1:0-16827 GCA_039030035.1 Myxococcota bacterium | reverse complement strand
TAGCACAACTGCGCAAGTCGATCATGCACCAGGTTGTAACGCGCGGGTTGGATGATTCGGTTGTGCTGAAAGATTCTGGTGTGGGTTGGGTGGGACGGATTCCGGTTCATTGGCATGTTGTGTGGTTAAAAAATGTAGCAGCAGTCAATGCTTTATCACTCGGTGCAGATACAGATTCAGCTCATGAATTCAACTATTTAGAGATATCAAATGTCAATTGTCTCGGTGTAATCGACCCATCTGCTATTAAAAAGGTGCGTTTTGGGGATGCTCCATCGAGGGCACGGCGAATTGTTTGCGACGGAGATATCTTAATCTCGTCAGTTCGTCCTAATCTTCAGGGAGCAGCTTTTTTTGAACGAGCACCAGCAGATCTAGTTTGTTCGACGGGATTTAATGTCGTGCGACCAGATGAAAAGAAATTTTGGCCTAAGTTTCTTTACTACGTTCTAACCTCGAGCTATGCCTGGCAATATTTTGAAGCAATGACCACAGGCGCAAATTATCCTGCAATTGCAGAGAAGTATTTTCTGAAACTTGTTTTTCCCTTTCCGCCAAAATTAGAGCAGAATAGTATTGTTAGATACTTAGATCGCGTATGCCATGGTTTTGTTGAGCTCAATATGAAACTGACAAGTCAAATTGCAGCTCTTTATGATTATCGCAAATCCTTAATCCACGAATGTGTGACGGGCAAGCGGCGGATAACAGCAGCAGACATTCAAAAGGTGAAGGGAGATGTTTGAGGGTCTAGAGAAAGCATTTCAGAAGCATGTTGCGCAGTATCTGATACGTGAGCATGGGTATGGGATGTTGCGGCAGGCGGATATTACAGATCGGCAGCATTACTTTGCTGAAGAGAAGTTGATGGCTTTTTTGGAGGCGACGCAGGGGGAGATGTTGCGGGCGTTGGTGGATGATTATGGGGTTGATGCGCGGGGGGAGGTATTGCGGGCTTTGCGCAAGCAGGTGCGGGTTATGCCGTTGTGGATGGTGATGCGACATGGGCTGCGGGTGCGTGGGTGTTGGTTTAGGTTGTATGGGCCCAAGCCGCGTTCTTCTGAGAGTTTTGCGCATGTGTTGTATCGGCAAAACCGGCTCTATGTGATGGGTGGGGAGCATGAGTTGACTATTAAGGGGGGGAAGCGGCCCGATTTTGTGCTGTTTCTCAATGGGCTGCCTGTTGTCACAATGGAGCTGAAGCATGAGAAGAATCAAACTGTGCATGATGCGGTGCGGCAGTATGTGCAGCGTGATCATTCGGATCTTATTTTTCGGCTGCCGTTTGTGCACATTGCGGCCGATACCTCTGATGTCATGGTGGCGACAGATCCTTGTCGTGAGGCGAACTTTCGGTGGTACAACATGGGGCTAACCAATCGGGCGTTGACGCAGGGTGAATATGCGGTGGAGTTTTTGTATCGCCATGTGTTGTCGATGGCTTTTGTTGTGGAGGCGTTGGCCTTTTTTCTTGTTTATGTGCCGGCACGCGAGGGGCAGCAACATCAAGAGGCGCGAGCGGCATATACGATTTTTCCGCGCTACCATCAATCGCGCATGGTCAATCGGGTGGCTGCAGATGCGCTGCAGCACTTTGGTGCAACGGGTGACGTGGGCAAAAAGTATCTGGTACACCACTCTGCTGGTTCGGGCAAAACGCTCTCTATTTGTTGGCTTGCGGATCGGCTGCATAGTCTCTACAAGCCAGGTAGCAACCACAAAATGCTCGACATGATTTTTGTGCTGACCGATCGGCGTTTGCTCGACAAAAACATTCGTCGGGAGTTTGACCATTTTAGCCATCTGCGGCACAGGCAGGTGGTGGCATATGCTACCAAGGCGGTTGAGCTCAAACGTTATCTGTCTATGCAGCGGTCGATTGTGGTGTCGACGCAGCAGAAGTTTGACTGGATTCTTAAAGAGATGCACAGCGATCCGGCGCTTAAGAATTTGCGTGTCGCTTTTTTGATCGATGAGGCCCACCGATCACAAGAGGGCAAAATGGGGGTGGCGATTCGCAAGCCGTTTCGCCGCAGTCCCGATGATCCCGACAAAGATGATAGCGCAGGGCCCGACCCCGAAGAGGAGATAACACGTATTTTGCGAGCCCACGATGCCAATCAGCTCTTTGTAGCGTTTACGGCTACGCCCAGTGAAGCCACCGTGCAGCTTTTTGGTGTGGCCTTTGACTGCTACAGCGAAGCCGAAGCGATTCAAGAGGGGTATATTATCGATGTGGCTGACAGCGTGATTTCGTATAAAACCCTCTACAATCTGCATTGCGCTGTTGTGCCAACGCAGCAGCAACAGCAGCCGCTCTACCCCAAAGCGGTTGTTGCCAAAGCTCTCAAGCAGGTTGCCTATCAAGATGAGGAGCTCATTCAGTACAAGGCAGAGGTTATGTTGCGGATTTTCAACGAGAAGGTGGCCCACCTCATCGATGGCCAGGCTAAGGCGATGATTGTGGCAACCTCGCGTGTTGCTGGTTTGCGCTACTTTGAGATCATTCAAAAAAAGCTGCGGGAGCGGGGCAATCCCTATAAAGTTCTCTATGCCTTTTCAGACTTTGTCCATCCGCAGACAAACCAGCAAGTCACCGAGGCGCAGGTCAATGGTTTGAGGCCAGATGAGTGGATTGGCGATCGGTTTCAGGAGAGTGACTACCGGCTTATGGTGGTGGCAAATAAGTTTCAAACAGGATTTGATCAGCCGCTGCTCGCGGGAATGTTTTTAGACAAGGTGGTTGCAGATCGCAATGCGGTGCAGACTGTCTCTCGGTTAAATCGGCGGCACGATGGCAAGCAGTCTGTTGTTGTTGTCGATTTTACCAACAATGCCCGCGCCATTCTCCAAGCTTTTCACAAGTATCGCGGTGACGCTGCATTAGATGCTACCGAACCCGACAAGCAGCAGTGTGTTCAGCTTTATCAAGAGATTTTGCATGCCAATCTATTTGTGCAAGCCGACGCGCAATGTATTGTGCGGCTGCTGGTCAATGCTCATCATGCCGCTGTGCAACAGCATGTACATGCGCTGCGCCATCGGTTTCGGCAGCGGCTTACCTCGATACACCAGCAGCAGGATTTTGTGCTGCTGCTGCAGCGTTTTGTGAAAAGCTACAATTTTTTGTCATGCTTTTTTACCTATGCGCACGAAATCGATCGGTTTGCTGCATTTGCTGCATATGTTGGGCCGCAGCTCATCAAGATCGGTTCTGTGTCTGATTTGATCAAGCAGGTGCGCAAAACCCATGTGGTCAAAGCAGCTGTTATCGGTGGCGAAACCGTCACTCTTGCCGCTGGCGATGCTGCTGCGGCGCAGCCCAAGAAAAAAGGTGTGAGCGTGGGCGGTGGCAAGGTGGTGCGCAAGAGGGTGACTGTGCAAGAGATGATCGACGAGATTGCCCACAAGTATCACATTTCGCAAGAGGAGGCGCTGTGTATTCGCGAGGTGACTCAGGAGAAGATGCAAGACAACAAGATTTTAACCACCGTAGCTACTCACAAAGAGGATACGTACTACCTTGAACATGCCTACGCATATGAGGTCAACGGTCTCATTCAAGATGCCTATGTTGCCAGGGGGCGACATGCCCAAATCGCTGACCCCAAGTACTACGAGACCGGAGCGATTTTTGACATGATGGCTATCACAGTGATTCAGCACGGCTTGCAGCAGGCACACACGCAATAAGCAAGATAAAACCACAATGCCACGCAAAAAATCGACACCGTCGCGCCACAGTGTGGGTACAGTTAAACCCATCTAAACAATACACCTAACGAGCAGCTGAATGATGGTTCTGCTGCCAGTATTTTGTTCATGCTGATCAACCATCAGCGGGGACAACTGATCTTGCCGGCCCTGGACAAGCTGTGGGACAATTTTAAGCGTCTTAAAAAAACCCTGCAGGGGCAGGAATTTGTTGAGACAACGCTTAACTATGCATTTTGGCCGGTCGAGAAGATGAGAAACGTGGTATAATAGAAGAAATAGGAAAACATCTCGGTGAGCAAGAGGAGGGGGGTGCTATGACTGTGGCGAGTGCATTAAAACGAGAGGGACGACAGGAAGGCAAAAAAGAGGGCCTGGAAACAGCTGCTGTGGGCATGCTAACCAAGGGCATGACAACCAAAGATGTCATAGAGATCACTCATCTATCCCTGAAACGTATTGCGCAACTCAAAGCTGAACTCAAGTGCAAAACAGGTAGCAATCGCTAACCACAACAAAGCGGTTGTACTGGGTGGTATCCCCAACGAATAGCTGAACAGCAGATGCACCTGTGCCAAAACCAATCATTTGATCCCTCGAATCACAAGAGAAAAATATACACCTACCCACTCTTGTGCGGTAAAATATCTGCTGTAAAGAGAGCTCATGTAAACACCGCGCGCTTTGTGCATATAGCGTTATGAGTGTTTGAGCTGATACAGCCCAATGAGTCTGGCCATAAAAACAGATGGGAACAAAATGCCAACAATGCCCTGCAGGCTGGCGGCCATTTTGGCTAGTTGTGTGACCGGCATGATGTCGCCGTAACCCACGGTGGTTAGTGTGGCAAAGCTAAAATAGAGCAGCTCAAAAAAGGCGATGGGATCTACGCAACGAAAGGCTTGTTGCTGTAGCAAAAATAGGTTGTCGTACAGCAAAGACCAGATAACGCCTAAGATCAAATAGAGGCAAACACCACCAACAATGGTGTCGTTGGTGACCTGCTGGCCAACAAAAATCTCGCGTCCAATTAAGAGTACTGCGGCCAGCAAAAACATGAAGTAGATTGAGTCGGCAGCAACTGCCGCAAGCCAGGTGTACCAGCCGTTTGCTGCAATGAGGTGAAATCCATCGCAGAGAAATCCTGCTGTGGCAAACAGGGCGTAAAGACGAAACAGGCGATTGTTGAGGCAAAATTGGCGTAGGAAAACTAAAATAGACAGTAAAATACCAAGAGAGATAGAGAAAGAGTCGATGATATCGGGTAGCAACGCTGGTATGACTAAAATGAATATTAACGATAGCAAAAGCTGCTTGTATTTGTTTTGCTGTGACGCACCCATCTCATTGCAACATAGCATTGTGCTGCTGTTGCGTAAACAGGTATGAACCGCTTCTTGTCTGTCTGTCTGGCTTGTTGTAGCAGCGCATTGTGCTGCGTGGCTGGCGTGTGGCGCGTGGCGTGTTACACTGCCTAATCAGAAAGAGATTGAATGAATAGGCTGGGGTCGTGCAGATGAAATTGCGCAAGATTTTGGTGGCCAATCGCGGTGAAATTGCTATACGGGTGATGCGAACCTGTCGTGATTTGGGCATTGACACGGTGGCCATTTATGCGCCCGATGATCGGCTGGGTATGCATGTGCGCTATGCGCCGCAGGCCTATGCGCTGCACAGTCGGGCGGGCGGTCATGCCTATTTGGATATTGAACAGATTGTGGATATTGCCAAAAAAGCGGGGGCAGATGCGGTGCACCCGGGCTACGGTTTTTTGTCGGAAAATCCCCAGTTTGCCGATGCGCTTAAGCAGGCCGGCATTGGTTTTATTGGGCCCGATAGCGGCGTGATGCGTGCGATGTCGTCTAAAACCAAGGCGCGTCAAGCTATGCAGCAGGCCGGTGTGCCGGTGGTGCCGGGGCTGCAGCAGGCGGCAAGCAGCGAGCAGGAGGCGTTTGCCTGTGCGCAGCAGATGGGGTTTCCGGTGATGCTCAAGGCGGCCATGGGTGGGGGCGGCAAAGGCATGCGTAAGGTTGATACAGCCGACGCATTTTCATCAGCATGGCAGGCGGCGCGCAGTGAGGCTAAGGCCTCGTTTGGCGACGATGCGGTTTATGTGGAGAAGTTTTTGGATCAACCGCGCCATATTGAGGTGCAGGTGTTTGGCGATGAGCATGGCTGTGTGCGTGCATTTACCGAGCGGGAGTGCTCGGTGCAGCGGCGGCATCAAAAAATTATTGAGGAGTCGCCCAGCCCTTTTGTCGATGCAGCGCTGCGTGAGCGCATGACACAGGTGGCCTGCAAAGCTGCAGCCAGCGTGGGCTATGTGGGGGCAGGTACCATTGAATTTTTGGTCGATGCGCGGCGCAATTTTTACTTTATGGAGATGAACACGCGGCTGCAGGTGGAGCACCCCATAACCGAAATGGTCTCGGGGCTCGATCTGGTTAAGCTGCAGATCGACGTGGCGCAGGGACAGCGGCTAGACAAACAGCTACCGCAGCACTTTTTGCAGCCGCGCGGCTGGTCGATGGAGGCGCGCGTATGTGCCGAGGATCCCGACAGCGGCTTTTTGCCCTCGCCAGGGGTGATTCGTGAATTTCGTCAGCCAGGCGGCCCCTTTGTACGCACCGACACGGCTGCCTATGCCGGCAGCGAAATCACCACCGCCTACGATCCGCTCATTGCCAAGGTCATTGGCTGGGGCAACCATCGGCAGGCGGCCCTCACCTGTCTCGACAGGGCTTTGGCCGAGTTTATTGTAAAGGGCTGCAAAACCAACACCATGTTTGTGCGGCAAATGCTGCGTTTTGCCCCCTTTTATGAGGGTGTATACGATACCAGTGTAGTGCAACAGCTACAGCAGCAACAGCGCCAACAGCAGCAACCCGACTGGTTTACGCTACAGCATCATGAAATGGGCCTCATTGGTGCTGCGCTGCTGAACTTTGAGCGCGAACGGCGACTGCAGGGGCGGGTGAGCCCGCTGGTGAGTGCACAGCAGCAAGATAGCCGCAGCTGGAAGTCGTGGCAGGTAGGCTGTGTCTCGTCAAACAACATGGTAAAATAGCTACAATGCAGACCCGAAAGCCGATCAACAAACAGCCAAGAGGGGCGATTGCACAATAGGAGAAGAGGTCTTACATGGCCAAAATGACCTTTGTTGCACAGTTTGGCGATCAGGAGCATCTGCTGCAGGTAGACGACGGCGATCGCGACGACGGCCGCTACACCGTTTGGCTGCACGACAGATCCTACAGTGTCGATGCCCGCTCGCTACCGTCGGAGATTATCTCTGTTTTGGTCGACAACAAAAGCTACGACGTCGATATCGACAACACCAACTACACCCATCACCCTCTAGACGGCAGCGTATCGGTGCGCGTGCGTGGCCGCGTGATGCGCATGCAGATGCTAGAAGCACGCCGCCATCGCCTCAAGCAGATGCAAGAGACGCTGCTACAAGGCGAAGCCACCTGCAGCATTGTTTCACCCATGCCCGGCAAGGTGGTGCGACTGCTGGTGGCCACCAACGACACCGTCAAGACTGGCCAAGCCCTAGTCGTGGTAGAGGCGATGAAAATGGAAAACGAGCTGCGCGCCACCCGTGCCGGCAAGGTCAAGCGCATTGCAGCAAAACCCGGCCAATCGGTGCAGGCCGAGCAGCTGCTGATTGAGCTGGAGTAACGTTTCTCGACAGCACGACCGCTCTATTTTTTTATATGCGTTGCTAAGATCTGTTGCAGCTGCTGCTTGGAAATTTTCATCGTTTGGCATATGCGTGCATCATCAAATCCTGATTGCTGCAGGGTGATGGCAGTGTGATATAGTGCCTCGTTAGCCTGATCGCGCTCTGTCTTGACCTGCTCATAACTTTGCTGTTGCCGCTCATACAGCTTGTGCAGTCTTCTCTGATCATTCCACCACAGCGCCTTGTTGTCGAGCACCTCTGCCTCTTCAGATGACAAGGCGGCATAGTTGGCAATATCAAAAGCCTCTTGAATCTGTGGCACCTGTGCCAAGCTGGCCGGAATCATCTGCAGGCTGCCGGCCTCTTTGACAAAGCAGAGCCACTTTTCCCACAGCTTGGTGGCCTTGTCGTGTGTTTTGGTAAATTTGGGCAGCTCCACAAAGGCCAGCTGTACATCGTTGCCCGGATACTCCACCATGAGATCGCGCTCAAATAGACTATAGCGCGAGATAATTTTGGGCCAATCTTTAAACATAATAAAATCGGTTAGGGTCAGCAACAACACCGGCGCTAGCACATCGTAATCATCACCCCGCACCAATTGATTGCTACAGTGCTTGGCAGCGTTGTATAAAATGCGTTTTTCGAGCCAGGGCACATTGACCACCTGCATTTCGATTAAAATCCAGCGACCATCTTTTTGCTTGATGCGAACATCTAGATAGGAGTCTTTGAGCCCTTTGAGGCGAGGGAGATTATAGGGATCTTGCAGCGTCAGCTCCTGAATTTCGTTGCGTCCTTGATACAGCATGGCGTTGAGAAACGAACGCAATACATCTTCGTGCCCAGATGAGCCGAAGATCTTTTTAAAGGCAAAATCGGTTCGTGGATCAATAAAACGCATGGTGCTGCTACCCCCTCTTCGGCTTTAGTATAACGCCTGGTTGTGAGGATTGACACCAACATCGCGTTATCCGTTCATTAGAAAAGATTGGAATACAAAGGCCTGCAGCAAGGACGGCGTAAAATGGCAAAAAAGTTCAAGCAACCGCTACAAGGGTTGTTGTGTCTCACTTATCCACCCGGTGGCCTGCCGTACGGGGCGACCGTGCATGTCGTTGACGGTGAAAACACAACCAACCAGGGTGACCGGCTTGCCTTTGCCGAGATATTTTTCATGGTATTTTTTGTCTTTGATCTGTTGTAGCGCCGCTTGTGCTAGCTTGCTGTGGCTGTCGGCCAACTCGGCGGCCCGTTCGTCTTGGCTGACTGGATCTTGTAGCAAAACAGCTGTGTTTGAGGTTTGGGTGAGTTGATTGGGGTCGGTTGGTTTACCGGCCTGCAGCTTAAATTCAAACACGTAGGTGTGTTGGTCTAAATCGATAACAGCATCGATGCGGCCAGTGTTGGTGGTCACCTCGGTGTGAACGCGCAAGCCTAGCAGGGTGTGAATAAGATAAAAGAGGCTTTGATAATACCTCTCTAAGGCAATGTGCAATTGATAAGGTACACCAGCCAGCACGCGTCGCAGCGCCACAAAAAAACCCTCCAGGTCGCCTTGCGCTAGGGTATCGTTTAGCCGGTCGAGATCGGTGATCGCCTTGCCTTTAGGCAGATGGGCATAAGACTGCAGCAGATTTTCTAAAAATCCACGGCGCACCTCCCGATTGGGAAAATCTAAGCGATACTTTTGTTGGACAGCGTCGTAATCAGCAATGGTTAGGTAGCCTGTTTGCAGCATCAATGGCAGCACGTTGAGGTTCATTTCATCGAGCTCATAGCTATCAAAGGAGGTTTCGCTTACCTTGGCGCCGGCCAGCTCGCTGGGCTGTAGCTTGTTGTTGCCCTGAATCAGCTTAATCAAAAACGTTGGGGTGCCGGTTTGAAACCAGTGCGCACGAAACTCCCGCTCCCACAGCAGCAGCAGGGTCGAAAAGGGGTTGTAAACATGGGTGCCGCGACTAGAAAAACGAAAACCGTCATACCAGCTTTTAATCTCTTGCAGCAGCTGTGGCATTTGCTGGCCACGCTCAGCGGCCATGCGCTGCAAATGAGGGGCAAAATAGTGCTCTAGCTCTTGTTGCGTGTAGCCCAGCAGCGTCGCTGCGTGTGTGGAGAGTGTCAGGTCGGTGAGGTTGTTTAAGCCCGAAAAAATCGAGACTTTCGCAAATTTACTCACGCCGGTGACAAATACCAGCCGCAAGTAGCCACCCATTCCCTTTAGCACAGTGTAAAAATCACGCAGCACATCGCGGTTGGCTTCGGCAATGTTTAACTGTTGCTCGCGCTGTTGCTCATTGCGACCGCCGAGATGATCCACCAGCGGCTTGTCATATTCGTCGATAAGCACAACAACCTGCCCGCTATGCGCCAGCTGTTTGATGGTATCTCGCAGCAAAGCGGCTGGATGTTGCTGCAGATCAACCGATAGCTCATGCTCGCGGATCACCTCTCGCATAAAAGCGGCTAACCCCTCTTTGAGCTCATCAGCATTGCCATGCGGAATCAGGCTCATATCGAGTCGAATCACCGGATGGGTGTTAGACCAGTTCCATCGACCCTGCTGCCCAATCCACAGATTGGCAAACAGCTCCTGCTTGCCTTGCAACAGCGCCTCCAGTGTCGAGATCAGCAGCGATTTGCCAAAGCGCCTGGGGCGTGCCAAAAAATAGGGGCGCCTGGGGGCAGTGAGCAGATGGTGGATGATCTGGGTTTTGTCGACGTAAACACACCCCTCTTCAACCACTGTGGGAAATTCCTGAATGCCGATAGACAGCGGCTGAAGGGGCATGGTGGCTTGTTGCATGGTGTCGCTACAGTTGCGAGGGGATGTGCATGTGCGTGTTGTTAACCATCTCTCGATACTGTATGACAATCACATTATTAATGCCAGCGTGCAGCCTGTGGCATGGTGACAAATGGCGGTTTCACTTGCACACTGCACAAAATTCATGAAATATAAAAATAGGATGGTCTACACCAACTGCAGCAGCTCAATTTGTAGGCGGAGAATTGCTGCGAAAAAATCGGCGCCGATACAACAGCTGGTGCGAGGTTTTACCCTTATTGAGGTGCTGATTGCCGGCGGTTTGCTGGCCATGATGTCGGCGCTAGGCATGTCGACGCTGTACTCCTCGCTGCAGGTTAAAAATGCGCTGCAGGCGCAGTCTCAGCCTTACAGCATGGCGCGGCAGGCATTGCAGCGTATGTCGCGTGAGATCTCCATGGCCTACTTGAGTAAAAATATGCCGCCAGAATCACCTGTTGTTCAAACCAGCTTTGAGGGCGGTAGCGACAAACTATCGTTTACGGCGTTTGGCAACATGCTGTATCGTCGCAATTCCAAGCAGAGTGATCAGCACAAACTTGTCTATTTTTTGGGCACAGATTCGCACACGGGTGTCACCTCTCTTATGCGCACACAGACACGCGATGCTAAGAATTTTGCGCGTGACGAAGGGGCAGTCACGCAGGTGCTGCTGAGGGATGTGAGTAAACTGCAGTTTCAATACTGGGACCAGCAGACAGAAACGTGGCAGTCGGAGTGGCAAGCAAAACCAAGTGCGTCGCGGTGGCTGGGTGATGTGGGTAGCGGATTAAACAAAGAGGGGCTGCCCCAGCGGGTGCGGATTCAGCTGTCTGCCCGTTTGGGTGAGCAGGAGCAAAAAAGGGAGCTGCTATTGGTCACACAGGCGGGCATTTGGCTGCAAACACCTATTAAAATGCAATGAAACAACAACATGTGACCACGCCAGCGACAAAAGCAGCCGCGCCGACTGTTGCCAACAAAAGGTGGCGCGGTGTGGCTTTGCTGATGGCTTTGTCGATTTTGGTGCTGCTGAGTGCTGTGGTGGCCGACCTGAGCTATCGTGAATCGATTCGCTACAAGTTGGCGGTGCATTATCGCGATTCGCTACAGGCACGGGCATTGGCAGAAAGCGGCATTGGGTTTGCTCGTGTTCTGTTGGGGTTTCAAGACAAGCTGCAGGGCTATCTCAATCGATTTGCCAACATGGGCTTTCCACTGCCTGTTAATGTAGTATGGCAGTTTCCTTTGCAAAGTGATCTACTGCGGCAGCTGGTGAGTGGTGACCTGCTAACCGCTTTGGGCATGGATGTGTCAGATGCGTTGCCAAACGACCAACAGCAGCAGCAAGATAAGCCGGCGCAGCAGCAAGAGAGCCAAAAAGAGAAGCAGAGTTTTGCCAAACCCAAGGGCGGCTTTGGTGCATTTAATGGCTTTTTTGCAGTTGAAATTGTCGATGAAGAGAGCAAAATTTCACTGCAGCCGTGGGCATCGGCAACAACAGCTGCGCCTCTCAAAAAAGCGGTAGCAGATAAACTCTACGCACTGTTTTCGCCGCAACGCTACGACGACCTGTTTCAATCACACGCTGTCTCTGGTGGGGTAGATCGCTGGACCTTGGTGGGGAATTTGTATGACTACACCCAAAGTGGTGATCGCCGCATTGAACCGCAAGCCCCTGCCGCATCGTGGGGAAAACCGGTAGGGGGATCTAAGTCGGGTTCATATGCCAACACGCCAAATGTGGCGCCTAAGGGGGCCTATTTTGATAGCCAGCAGGAGCTGCGGTTGGTGCCCGGCATGAGCGATGCACATATGGACACATTTGGCGACTCCATCACCATCTACGGCGCCGATCAGCATGGCAAGGTCAATATTTTGACAGCATCTGATCAGGTTGTAGAGGCTTTGATTCGCTACTGCGCCAGGCGGCCAGACGATGTCAAGCTGCGTATGAAAGAGGTGATGGTTGAGCTGCTAGAAAATTGGCAAGAGTATCGCAGCCGAAAAGAGAATAAACGAGCCACGCCGGCAGCTTTTGTTGCCTTTTTGCAGGAGCAGCAAATAGATATTGAGCCAAAAAAATGCGCCGATGCTGTTACAGATGTCTCGCAGTTCTTTACCATTCAAAGTACAGCAGTTGTAGGCGCTGCAACAAAGCGTCTAACTCTTGTTGCAAAAATATTTAGAGCTATAGAAGACCCATACTATTTTAGCGTACAATAGAGAAAGAGTGACAGCGTAGAGGCAGATGGCACGTTTTATTACCGGAATTGACCTAGGTAGCTACAGTGTGAAAGTGGTGCGCGCTAAGGTTGAAGTGGGCGCTGCAGTATCGGTGCAGTGGTGCCAAGAGCATGTGCTGCCGTTGGCTGCCGACGAAGAGGGGCAGGTTAAGTCTCTGGGTGAGCGGCAGCTGGAGATTTTGGCCAATCTACAGGCAACGGGGCAGCTGATCAGCGATGCTACGGTATCGTGTTTGTCGGGTGTGCATGGCCAGATGCGTACGCTCTATCTGCCCTTTGCTGACCGCAAAAAAATAGAGGCAGTGCTTGCTGGCGAGCTGGAGAGTCACCTGCCTTTTGCCACCGATGATATGATTTTGACATGGGCAGTGCAGCCTAGTCGCCAAGAGGCGGGGCAACCACAGCAGCCGCAGTATCCGGTTATTGTTGCCTTTGCCCACCAGCAGGCGCTGCAGGAGCACCTCAATTTGCTGGCGCAGCTCAAACTCGATCCCTACTGTACAACACTATGTGCTGCAGCGCTTGCAGATACGGCCACTTTCTTGTTGCGCAACAGTGAGTCGGTGCAGCAGTTTGTACAGGCAGCTGTCGATCGACGTGAGGAGCAGACCGATAAACAGCAACAGCCGGTGGTTATGCTGGTTGACATCGGCCATTTGAGCACAAAGGTGTCTGTGTGCGAGGGCAATCGTCTGTTGTTGGCGCGCTCTTTGTTGCGAGGCGGATACGATGCAACACACGCCCTATCGCAAAGTCAGGGGCTCTCTTTGCTAGATGCACAAAAGGCCAAACATCAGGGGGAGTCGCTCTCTGAGCAGACGTTGGCGCATCTGTTGCAGACCAGCTATGCCCCCATTGTGCGCGAAATACGGCAAAGTGCCCTGAGTGTTCGCAACCGTTGTGGCAAGGCTGTCGATGCCATTTTGGTAACCGGCGGTGGTAGCCAAATGGCCGGCTTGGATGAATTTTTGACCAGCCGTTTGGTTTTCCCGGTTCATTTGCTGGCCCATAGTGCCAACAAAGAGTCACAGGAGTGGCTGCAGCCGCAATTTGCCTCTGTTATTGGTCAAACCGCCTATGTGAAGGGTGCCAGTAGCCGTGTGAACCCCTTTAATTTTCGTCAGGGCCGCTTTGCCTGGCGCGGTGAGTTTACCTACTTGCGCGATAAGGCCAAGCCGCTCAGTATTTGGCTAGCTGTGCTGGTGGCGCTCAGCTTGATGTATTCGAGCACGCAGGCGTTTGTACAGGGGCAGGAGATTGAGCAGCTACGTAGCCAAAGAGACGACCTATGCGAGCGTGTATTGGGCAAGCAGTTTAAGTCGGGTGATGGCTGTTTAAAGAGCATACAGCAAGCCATTGCCGGTGAACGATCAAACATGATTCCCCAAATCAGTGCGGCAGATGTTTACATCAAGCTGGCGCAGACGATCTCACCGGAGCTACCTATTCGCATTGATAAACTCGACATTACCGATGTCACCAGCCCCACAAAGTCGATCAACATCGAGGCGATCTCCAAAACCTTTGAAGATGTGGATCGAACCGTCGAGGCTCTATCGAAAAATCCCTGTTTTACCAAGGTAGAAAAGGGGCGGGCAGCCCAAACCGCAGATGGTGTTCGTTTTCAGCTCAAAATAGAGCTGGAATGTAGCTCACAGCAGGTTGCCGACAAAGCAGCACGAGAGGAGACCAAATCATGAAATTAGACGACCTGAGGCAGCAGTTAGATGAGCTGAGCGATCGCGCCATCGCTGTGTTTGAGCAGCTGGATTCGAAGCAGCGCCGATTGGTGATATTGGGCAGTGCTGCTGGCGTGCTGCTGCTATTTGTAGGTGGGCTATATGCCATGAGCTCTATGGGTGAAGCCAAACAGGGAGAGGCTCAATCTTACCGCGATCAGATTCGTCAAATTGTTAGCTTGCGGCTGCCTTACCGCAAAGCTCAGGTAACCAAGCAGCAGGTCGACAGGCAGCTGCGTACCTCCACAATATCGTTGTTCTCATTTTTGCCGGCTGTAGCAGGCCAGTTGGGTTTGGCTCTCAGCGATCTCGATGAGAGAACCCAAAAGGTGCCCGACAGCAGTGTCACCAAGCGCAGCGTATCGATTACACTCAAAAAGCTATCTATCGACAAACTCACCTCTTTTATGGAGGTGGTTGAAGATGGTGGTGGCCCAGCAAGGCTGATTCGGGTCACAGATTTAAAAGTCACCAGGCGTGCAGATACCAATCTAGATGCGCAACTTACCGTAGCAACCTGGAGCAGTTCATGACAGGAGAGACAGCATATGGCAACCAAGCAGACAAATAAACGCAGCAGATGGCATCTGCTTGGCTACGCTGTCTGGTTTCAGTTGCTGTTTGTTGTGATGTTTTACTGGACATTTCCCATCAAATCGTTTCAGGGGCAGCTACAGCAGCAGCTGCAAAGTGCACTTAGTGGGGCCATGGATCAGCAGGTGCAACTATCGATTGGCAGTATGTCACTATGGCGTTTATCGGGCCTGCGGCTCAAACAGGTGCAGCTCAAGTTGCCCAACGATGACGGCGAGCCGACCACCACAATTGATTTTGATCACATGCAGGCACGTTTAGATCTGCTCTCGTCGCTCATCGGCAACACAACCATCTCTTGGGGAGTGCGGCTGCACCAACAGTCGATCGATGGCCAGCTGTCGGTCAACAAGCAGAGCAATGTCTCGTTTTTCTCCTTCAACATTTCCAAAATGCAGCTAGATAAAGTGGCGCTGCTCACCGCCATGAGTGGCTTGCCCACAAAGGGTGAGCTGACGGCTAACGCTCGTATGCAGCTAGGCAATAGCGCCAAAGATCTACAAGGATCCTTTCATCTCTCTTGGCAACAGGCTGCCATTGGCCCTGGTAACATGGTGCTGCCGGCCTTTGCCGGTATTGGCGGTGCGCTGCAGCTGCCGGCTATTCAATTGGGCAACATCACTATTGCAGCCAATGCGCAGCAGGGCAAGCTGCAGCTGCAGAAATTGGAATTCAGCGGCGGCGATCTGCAGGCAGATATAAAAGGCGACGGCAAACTGCGCTCAAACTGGCAACGCACTGCCTTGTCGGGTAAGGGCTGGTTTTTGCTCGCCCCCGAATTTCTTAAAAAAAACCCTAGCCTCAAGGCGATTTTGAGCATGAGCCCGCAGTTACAACGCGCCAAAGATGAACAAAACCGCTACCCCTTTTCGGTGCGTGGTACTATAGCCTGGCCACAGTTCTCTTTTGGCGCCAGCTAACGCTATTGCCGCGCTATTGGCGCCGGCTGCCAGCTATCTTTCCACCGTCGCAACACCGCAAACACCGCGGCAGGAGTCTGCAGCGGCTTGCCACAGTGCTGCTGTGCTGCATGCTGCAGTTGCGGCAGATGGCAGCGCAAAAACGGATTGGTGAGCAGCTCCAGCGACAGCCGGCAAGGCAGCGTTGCCAGCCCCTGTGCACGCAGCTGTTTCACCCGCTGCAGCCGCTTTGCCACATGCGCATTATCTGGCTCCACCAGCCTCGCAAACAGCAGGTTGTCATAGGTATACTCATGCGCACAATAAAGCAGCGTGTCGCCCGGCAGCCGCGCCAGCTTGCCAAGCGAGTCATACATCTGCTGCATGCTACCCTCAAACACCCGCCCGCAGCCCGCAGCAAACAGCGTATCACCCGCCAACAACACCCCATGCCCCACATAGGCAACATGCCCCAGCGTATGGCCAGGCAGCTCAATCACACGCAGCTGCAGCCCCGGCCAAGTCAACCGATCCCCCTGCTGCACCCCCCGTGTGACACAATCAATCCGCTCTTTTGCCGGCGCATACACCGCCAATGCATCATACGCATCACACAGCTGCGCCACCCCTCCCACATGATCAAAATGGTGATGTGTAATCAACACAGCAGCCGGCTGCAACCGCCGCTGCAGCAACACCGCCTGCACCGGTTCATAAGCGGTAGGGTCTACCACAACACACCGCCTGCTTGCCGGCAGCTGCAGCAGCCACACATAGTTGGTGCCAACCGGCACAGCAACAATAGACATTGGTTGCTCGACTACCACATTTGTACTGTACCGCCAGCTTTGCTCCCTATACAAGAGGCACTGTTACCCGCCTGTTGGGTTTTTTATAGATAAATTCAAAGAGATAAAAATTTTAATAAAAAATGCCTATGCCAGATTCGCGAATCGGCCGACGCAAGCTTTATCTCTGAAGCTGAAATTCTCTTTTGAGATCCAAATCTGGTGGCTCAATTTTTTAATGCGTCGGCCCTGCAGCAACCCATATCTTTGCTGCTAACACAGCAGGAGAATGGTATAATGAGAGAAAAAGGGGAAGCGAACCATGCTGGGTTGTTATCTGGATCCGAAAAATG
>JBCCEX010000006.1:0-17667 GCA_039030035.1 Myxococcota bacterium | reverse complement strand
GCTCGTCTCAACAATGAGACTCTTAAATTGATCAAATAGTCTGCTGCTGCAGACTTTTGCAACAACAATTTGCTAACCTAACCATATAGGGGAGCAGATTATATGGGCCAAAAACAGCGTTTACTACCTATTTTTATGTTGCTGCTACAAAGTTGCGGTGATGCTGCAAGTTCGCAGTTTGTGCCTGGTCGTGTGGTAGAACCAACAAGACAGCTGATGATGGCACCTACGGGCAACTTGCCACAGGCACAAAAAAGTGTAGCTGCGCTCAACAGCTCACAACTTGTGCAAGCTTTACAGATACAGGCGCAAAAAATAGATGGTCGATCCACCGATATTTTGCAATTGCAGGAGAAGATTATGCAGCAGATCACACGGCACGAAGAGTGCCTAGCAAAAAATGCCTTTGTAGCACCCTACTCAAAAACCATCGCAAATTGGAATGAGGCAAACAGACGCTTTTTAGTAGGATGCAGTGCCCTACAACAGCTGTTCATTTTTGAATTTGAAAAAATATTATCTGAAATCGACTGCTCAGTAACAAAAGAGGGCTCGCCACAGGATTTTGAACTTCTTCATATTAAAGCAGCCAATGCTTTTTTTCAGGTTGGTACCTCATTTGGCTTTTGGAGAATTATGCAAAACAGCGAGGGCACATATATTCAGCTCAATAAACTCACATGTCCGCTGATCAGCATATATCAGCCACAAGTAGCCAACTGGGTGAGGCTAGGAGTATCGCGCGGTGTTTTAAGATTACAATAACAACAGATCTTCGCCTATTGTTAATTAGTAAATTGGCTAGCTAAGAGGCTTGTGATGCAGATCGATGCGCCTGCTGCATTAAGCGTGAAGCACGCCGTGCGGCTGTACGTTTGTGTAGCACGCCCTTGCTGGCTGCATGAGCCAACTGCTTGACAGCATGGTAGACATCTGCAGTATTGGGTTGAGCCTTTTTCTCTGCAATCGCTTGTCGTGCCTGTTTTACACAGGTGGCCACGGTGCTTTTAACATGACGGTTGCGCGTGCGGCGCTTTTGCGATTGTCGATGTGCTTTTTCAGCAGATGCGTGATGTGCCATTTTTCTTCCTCATTTCCTCAATTTGCAACTATCATGCCCTGATTTTTGCTCCATGTCAAATAGAGAAGCTATTTCTGGAGGTGCTGTCGCGCAGGCCTAGCTCTTTCATTTTGAGTTGTAGCCCTTTGCGGCTGATTTTGAGCTTTTGCGCTGCATGTGTAACATTACCACCTGTCTCTTGTAGCGCTGTCTCGATCAACACGCGCTCTATCTGAGCTGTTTTTTTACGTACAATACTTTTCATAGGAATAAAAGCACCCGACTTGGCCTCTGCTGTTTCAGCGGGGTTGTCTAGCTGAATCTGCGCTACAATTTCGGGAGGCAGATCATCTACAGCAATGCAATTTGTATCGGCAAACAGCAGGGTGCGTTCAATGACGTTTTCTACCTCACGCACATTGCCTGGCCAGTCATGAGCCTGCAACAAATGCATGGCTTGCGGGGTAAAACTGTCTATCTGTTTACCAAACCGAGCACTATACTTTTTGGTAAAGTGCTGTACCAGCTCTGGAATATCTTGCGGCCGATCTCGCAGCGGAGGCAGTTGAATGGGAACCACGTTGAGACGGTAGTAGAAATCCTCACGAAACTTTTTTTGCATAATGGCATGCTGCAAGTTTTGATTTGTCGATGCAATCAGGCGTACATCAATCGGGGCCGGTTGCATGTTGTTGGTCGACTCAAATTGGGAGTCTTGCAACACCCGCAGCAACTTAGCCTGAACATTGACAGGCAGATGGCCTACCTCATCTAGTAGTAGCGTGCCGCCTTGTGCCAACTCAAAACGCCCAGGCTTGCCCGCGCTAGCAGCGGCCGGTACCCCTGCGGGATAGCCAAATAGCTCATATTCCAACAGCTGTGCTGGAATAGCAGCACAGTTCATGCAGATAAACGGCTTATCACATCGAGAGCTTCCTTTGTGCAGCGCCTGCGCGACCAGCTCCTTGCCTGTGCCCGGCTCCCCCATAATGAGCACTGTGGCTAGCGTATTGGCAGCACGCTTAATCATGTCTTGAACCGCCTGCATTTGAGACGAAGAGCCGATCAAAAGCTGCTGCTGACTGGTATGACTCGACGATGTTTTACCCAAACTCTTGCTGCGCTGAGCAATGGCTTTACGCAACACCAGCGCAATCTCCTCACGCTCGTAAGGTTTTGTCAAAAAGTCAAAGGCTCCCTCTTTGAGGGCCTGCACAGCTGTATCTACCGTGCCGTGAGCTGTCAAAATAATCACCGGTAGATCGGGATACTGCTGCGCTGTTTTTTGCAACAGCTGCATACCATCCATCTCAGGCATTCTAAGATCAGCGATCAGCACATCAAACGGTTCTGCTTGTGCACTGTTTTGGCTATTTTGCAGCACATCAAGCGCCTCTTGTGCGCTACCCACGGCTGTGATATCAAAACCCTCTTTGCGCAGCAGCGCCGACAGCACGGTACGTAAAGAGCTCTCGTCATCAACAATGAGAACGCGATTGCCAACATGATGGTGATGTAATGCCATTTTTTTCACTCCGCAGCTCTAGCTTAAGATCATAACACAGGCAGTGTAGCACACAATTAACCGTTGTTAAAAACAGCAGCAAAAGACAATAATTGTGGCTACACAAACCGTTATGAACCATCAAGCAGATGATTAAAAATACCCATTTTTGTATGGGTCTCCTCCCATTCGCTGACCGGGTCGGATCCCGCCACAACACCGGCGCCAGCAAATACATGCAGCTGGTTTTTGTTTAGCAAAGCGGTGCGTATGGCTACAGCAAACTCGGCCTGCTGTTTGGTAACGTAGCCCATGGTACCACTATAATAGCCACGATCAAAGCCCTCTTGCTGGGCAATAAATGCCTTGGCCTGACTGCGGGGATTACCACACACGGCCGGTGTAGGGTGCAGGCACGACAAAATATCGGCGTCGGTTGCGTGGGAGTTGATCGTACCGCGCAGCCGTGTAACCAAATGTTGTACATTACCGGCCGACAACACGGTGCGTTCGTCTACATGGCGATCGCAGCAAAATCGACTCAAAGCGCGTTGCAAAAACTCAGTAACCTGCTGCTGTTCGTTTGCATCTTTCGTGCTAGCAAGCAGCTCTTGTCGCCAGCGAGCATTTTGAGCAGCATCGCTACCCAAAGGGCGTGTACCGGCAACAGCCTCGGTGTGCAGCAGATTTTGTTGCCGTGCATACAGGCGCTCTGGCGAGAAGCCCATAAAAGCTTGATCGGCATTGGGCTGCCAAAAAAAGCAGTAGCCATGCTGCGGCGCATGCTGCTTTAGCTGCAAAAACAGCTGCAAGGGATCGACCTGCTGGCTATGGCTTTGCAAAATATGCTGACGCGCCAGCACCACCTTGTGCATGTCATTGCAAGCAATGCTGTGGAGCGCCTGCGTGATACTATTGTGCCAATGCGACTGCTGCGGCAGCTGCTGCGACAAACTCCAAGTGGCGGTAGCGGCTGTTGGCGGATCGACACGCTGCAGCATGCATGGCAACTGCTGCAAGATCTGCTTGGTGCAGGCTAGCGCTGCTTGTGTCTCTTTACCAAAAAAGGGGATACAGTGCAGTCTCCATGCGCTGTTTGTGTATACCAGCTGCAGCATGGGCACAAACAGGCAGGCGTTGCTAAATGGTTGCCACATAGGGGTCATGGTTTGGGCAGTATCAAACGGCAACACATGGTAGGTGTGCGTCTGATTCAGCAGCGGCAATACCTGACGCAACACACGCATGCCGTGTTCGTTGTTCAACGTGTGCGGCACACAGTAGGAGATTCCCCAAGTGGCTGACACAAAGCTGCCGTCGCGATTTGACCAATACAGCCGCGGTGCGCTACCACACATGCGCAGCCACAAAAAAGGGTCGATGTCGCAAGTAAATGGAACCACAAACGACCAGATCTCCCATAAATCTAGCTTCTTAGAGCCTGTGCCCTGTAAAAACTGCTCTGCCTTTTGCAGCGCCTCGGTAAGCTTGCCAACGGCATAATCTAGCTGTGCGTACTGTTGCCACGAGCTATCTTTTTGCTGCGATGGTGTTGCGCTTGATGATGATGTTTGCATGATATCTCCTCAAAAACAGCTTCAACAAAAGGCAGGTTCGCCGCGTTTTGCCTATGCTAAATGTCGATCACCGCAATATAGCGTGACAGTCCCCAAGTTCATGGAAACCACATGCAGATTTTCGAAACCTGCCTGCTGCATCCAATATAGCATTTTTTGTGGCGTAGCAAACTGTTCGATGCTCTGGTTGAGATAACGATAGGCCTGTTTCTGCCCAGACAACATACCTCCCAACAAAGGAACAATGTGGCGCAGGTAGAGCATATAACCACCTCGTAACCAAGCAGACGATGGCAATGAAAACTCCAAAATCAACGCTCTGCCCCCCGGTTTGAGCACCCGATGTATCTGCTGCAATACCCGCTGTGGGTCTGATGTGTTGCGAATACCAAACGCCATGGTTACAACATGAAAAGTAGCTGCAGCAAACGGCAGCTGCATCGCATTGCCCTGCTGCCAAGAGACATGAGCCAACTGCATGCCACATGCCTTGTTGTGCTGCGCCAGCTGCAACATCTGCTGCGCCATATCTACCCCCACAGCCTTGTTGATGCGCTGGCAGTGCTGCACAAGATCAAGCAGCACATCACCTGTTCCTGTTGCCACATCTAGCAGCTGCAGCGCATCGCCCGCCGGCAGATGCTGCAGCATAACCCGACGCCACTTGCGATCTTGCCCCAACGATAGCACACGGTTGATGCGGTCATAGCGCGTAGCAAGCGCATCAAACATCTGCCATACCGATGCGTCGTTCATCTGCCTGCCGACACGACAAGATCTTGTGAAATCTGCTGCCCCATTTCAGCAATCTTCATCTTACATCTCTCCCTATCTATAACATAACACATTTGTTAAATTTTTCAATCAGCAAAGAACATGTTAACCAAAATAACTTTCATCTAATGATTGCCTAATCGACGTCAACGATCAGTTTTTATCGATACTTCGTTGACCATTACCGCAATGCTCGTGGCATAATGCGTTTTTCGATAAGTGAAAAACATGCATAGCTGAAACGATGTTTGTTAATGGCTAAGCACTTGTCGGAGGCGGTCGATCTGCCCCAGCACTTTGCCGGCGCCTAAGACGGTTTCGCAGGTGGGGTCGGTGGCCAGGCGCACCGGCACGCCGGTCTCTTTTTGTACAGCAACATCTAGGTTGCGCAGCAGGGCGCCGCCGCCAGAGAGGACAATGCCTTTGTCGACAATGTCGGAGGCGAGCTCTGGGGGGGTGCGCTCTAGGCCAAGGCGAATAGCCTCGACAATGGCATTGACCGGTTCGCTCATCGCTTCGCGGATCTCTTGGTTGTTGATTTCGCCGGTGCGGGGCACGCCGGCAATGAGATCGCGGCCTTTGATTTTGATGCTAACAAGCTCTTCGTCAGACATAGCCAGGCCGAGGCGTATTTTGATCTGTTCGGCGGTTTGGTCGCCCACCAGCATGGAGTGGGCCTTTTTGATGTAGGAGGAGATAGCGGTATCTAGGTGGTTGCCACCCAGGCGAATGGAGTGGCTGTGGACAATGCCACCTAGGGAGATCACCGCCACCTCGGTGGTGCCACCGCCGATACAGACAATCATGTTGCCCGATGGTTCGGTAATGGGCAAACCGGCGCCAATGGCTGCAGCCATAGGCTGCTCAATAAGAAACACCTCACCCATGCAGGCCGACTCCACCGACTCGCGCAGCGCACGTTTTTCAACCTCGGTGGTGCCCACAGGGGTGCTAATGACAGCACGCGGCTTAAAAAAGGCGGTCTTGCCCTGCACATTTTCTAAAAAGCGCGACAGCATGCACACAGCAACATCAAACTCAGAAACAATGCCTTTGCGAATAGGCTGTACCACGTCGATGTTTTTGGGTGTGCGACCCAACATGTTTTTGGCCCGTCCACCAACAGCAACCACCCGTTTTTTGCCCTCTTTTTTCAGATGCAGTGCCACCATGCTGGGCTCATGCACCACAATGCCACGACGTGGCAAAAACATCAGGGTGTTGGAGGTACCCATATCAATAGCCATGTCTCGAGAAAACCAGGGTTGAAAAGGCCACTTCATGTTTTACCTCTCGCCTTGCTGTATTTGTACTAACAGCGCAACTTCGCTAGAATAGCACAAGGATGCACCTGTTGAACAACATCTGTTGTGAACAGCTATCTGCGCAGCTATGATAAAGTAACAGTATGTATGGCAGTTTGTAACAGAAGCATGCATATAAGAGGGATAAAGCGATGATGGATTTTATGCGACGCAACAGCAACTCGTGGTTGACCATGGCGATATTTGCTGTGCTGATTTTTGTGTTTGCGATGAGTTTTGGACCATGGATGGGTAGCCGGCAGGTTAATAAGGCCTATGTAGCAACGGTAAACGGCGCACCGATTCCAGTGTCGCATTTGCAAATAGCCTACCGCAGTCGCCTGCAGGCAATGCAGCGCTACAATGCCGATGCTGCCTCAGACGAGAAAAAAATAGCGCGCATCAAAAAGCAGGCGCTCGAAGGTTTGGTTGATCAAGAGCTGTTGGCACAGTGGGCGATGCGAAATGGGCTGGTGGTATCAAATCGGCATCTGGCCGAGGTGATTCGCAAACAGTTCAGCCGCGATGGGGAGCCGTTTGATCGGCAACTGTACAAACGCATTGTGCAGGGGGTGTATCAAACCACCGAGGGCCAGTTTGAAAGCCTCATGGAGCGTGAGGTACTGTCATCGGCCATGCAGCAGCTGCTGTCGAACAATTTACCGCTGAGCGATGGCGATTTGCGACTGTCGTTTGAGCTGCGCAACAACAAGGCGGCTGTAGATGTGGTGCAGCTGCAGACCGAGTTTTTTGCCCCCAACAAGCCCCCTAGCAAGCAACAGCTGCAAGCCTTTGTTGACAAGAGTGCACAGCAGATTGAGCAGCACTATAACAACAACATCAACCGCTATCAGCAACCCAAAAAGGTGCAGGCATCGCATATTTTGTTTAAGGTGCCGGCCGGCACCTCGGCACAAGACAAGCAAAAAATCCAACAAAAGGCAGCAGGTGTACTGCAGCAGCTCAAAACCCAAATGAGCGATCAAACACCCGAGCAACAAAAGGAGCTGTTTGGTAGCTTTGCCAAAAAACATTCCGAAGGGCCAACAGCATCCAAACAGGGCGATTTGGGCTTTTTTGAGCATAGCGATATGGTCAAGCCCTTTGCTGACACCGCCTTTGCAATGGCAGCAAACGACCTCAGCGAGCTTGTTGAGACCGTATTTGGCTACCATATTATTTGGGTGCAGCAGGTAAAAGAGGCGCAAGCCACACCGCTCAATGAGGTGCGCGACAGCATTGCAACGACATTGTGGCGACAACAGCAGGCGCAACAGGCGGCCAAAGCACACGGCAACAAGCTGCTTGCATCGGTCAAAAAAGGCACCAAACCCCAAAAACTAAAAGCCAAGGGGCTGCTGTTGCCCAAAGGCAGCAACGCCAAAGCCGACAACGCACCCAAAGTGATCATCACCGATCTATTTACGCAAGGCTCGCAAAATGTGCCCAAGCTGGGCAATGTGCCCGAGGTGGTGCAGGCAGCCTTCACCCTTACAGAAAAATCCCCTGTGTATGATCAGCTGCTGCAAAGCGGCGACTCCTACTACGTGCTGCAGCTGCGTCAACGAGAAAAACCGCAAGAGAAGGATTTTGAAGCTCAAAAGAAAACGCTGCGCATGTCTAGCGAATGGATTTTGCGAGCTGAGTGGATCGACAACCACATGAAAGCTCTGCGCGAAAAGGCTGATATTGTGTATGTGCTGTAGTACTCAAAGCCGGGATTAGTCTAGAGCCTCTAGCTCCCGGGGAGGCAGGCCAGTCATTTGTGCAATCATCTCTTCATCTAAGCCTTTTGCGCGCATAGCACGTGCAATTTCAACGGCTTTTTTCTTTGCTCCCTTCTCGTGCCCTTCTTGAAGCCCCTTGTTATACCCTTTGTCATATCCTTTGCCGATTTCAGCAATGCGATCGCGGCGATCTTTTTCGGCTTTTTGGTACAGACGGTTTTCAGTTTCACTGTGACCAATGGTCTCTAGCACACGAAACGCCTCTTCGATCTCTGGTTCATGCAGAGTTTTTGGAATCTCATGCAGCGGTGTTTGGGCAGCGCACTTAAAAAAGTAGCTCCACTTCTCTTCAATGGTGGCCAACTGCTGCTGCTTTTTGGTGAACTTGGGCAGCTCCAAAAAAGTAAACTCGAAATCCTTTAACCGATGCTCGCCTGTCTCTTTATCCAAAATCAGATGGTTCGACAAATAGTGTGGGCTGCGCAAAAATTGAAAATCCAACACAGCCAGCAGTGTCACCTTGCGCAGCATGGTGTAGGGCTCACCCTTCTTGAGTTGTTCCGTATAAGATTGACTCACATAGTATAACGAACGGTGCTCAAAATCCCGCTTGTCACACACCTGCATCTCAACAATAAACTCACGGCCGCTATGATCAACACAGCGCACATCCATGACTGTCTCTTTCATACCATCTAGCCGCGGCACATTGTGGCGGTCAGCAATACGCAACTGCTCAATGCAGTTTGCATCTTCTAAATGCAGCACGCCGTTCAAAAACTGCCGCAATACGTGCACACGTTTCTGCGAACCAAAGATCCGCCGAAATGCATAGTCGTGTTTTTGATCAAGATAACAGCCCAGCATCCCACACTCCTCTATTTGTTTAATTATAACATTTTGCGAGCGATAAAACCATAGCGCGCGCCCTTGAAACAGAGCTAACGTATGCAATAGACCACGAGATCCGTTTGTTTTAGCCGGCTGTTGATCCGTTTAAGCAATCTGCTTTCGACACCATGAAATCTGGTATTTTTAATTTAAGTGGCTGAAAAAATAGATGGTTTTATTTAAAATTTAAATCTTTATATTGATTAAAAAATCATGTAAAAATCCCTGCATTGTTGGATTTGGCCAACAGCGCCGTGTAGCAGCGATGAAATATCTTGCTGGCTGCACTTGTTGTATTCATACAGAAAGTAAAAAGGAGAAGGTATGCATAACAGCAGGTGGATCATAGCAACAGGGGCGACAATGGTTGCATTGGTAGTAGCTTGTGGCGACACAAAAAGCAGTGGCTCTAGCGAAAATTTGGCATTAACCGTCAGCGGTAAATGCGACGATTGGGCTCGTAAAATTGGCCAACAGCTGTGTGCTTCAAGCCAGGTAGAGGAAATTGAGGGGGCAAGAGGAACAAAAACAATCTGTGAGCAGGCTGTTGGCACTGCTATTTTCAAACATACCAAACGGGTGAAGGCGAATCTGTGCCATATAGCAGACGGTTTGTTAGATCGAAGAGCAGACTGTGGCATTGCTAGCAGTGAGTTAACTGCAGAAAATGCATTTACAAATCTGTGCAAAAACGAACGTGCGGTTGACTGTTTAGCGTGGCAAGATAGTTTGGTGCAAAAACTCAGCGACGCCGGTATATCGTGCCAAAATATAGGCGAAGGTAAGCAGTTGGGCGGCAATATAAACGAAGGCAAGCAGCTGCACAAACATTGCACCGACGCAATTGGACTTTTTCTGCCCTTCTCTTCGGGTGAGACAGATAGAAACAATGTTTGCAACATTTTTGCCGCCGCCACAAAAACTGGCGAACCGTTTACCAGCAATCCGGCCGTTTCGGTACGCTCTCTTAGCGCTGTGTGTAGAGATGGCATGAGTTTAAAACAGGCGGTGTTTAATAGCTTTACCGAAACATGCTTGAGCAAAGATGGTTTTCGGGCTAATTTAGACCCCACGCTTTCGCAGCTTCTTAAACAGAGTATTCGCTAGATACCATGGCAAAAATGCAGCTGTAGGGTTTTACGAAGCAGGCGTTTTGCAACAGCCCCTGCCATATAGATGCTGGCCAGAAGATTGATCTGTGATCCTAAACAAGACAACAACAAAGAGCTGGGCAATCAAGCGAGAGGCTACCACATCGTTACAAAACGCAATGCTTGAGCTCGCCCAATGCTCCTTTTTGTTGTCTCTATTAAGTAAAACAATTGGCGCATAAGAAACTATTCCATATTTTATATTATTTTTTGTTATTTTAAGCGATATTTTTATTAAACAGTTCTATTTTTATTCTCGTTTGATCTCGATTTTGCCATAGATAAGTATTGTAAAAAAGATGATTTTTTGTTTGCGAATGGAACTCGATTTATAGAAAAGTAATCCCCCCCTTTGATAAGGCTCTATTATTTTAAGCAGTGCAGCAGCCAATTTGGTGCTCATGGCACAAAAGGGTGCCACGTGGCTAGATCGCCTTTGAATAAGTGATCTGCATCCATGACAAACCACAGGTGCAGACAACGTACGAAGAGCAATTGCAGGTGCTAGCAAAGCTGTAACTAAGAGCTGTAGCCATAGCAAGGGGCTCGAAAAATGGCTATTGCATAGATTGCAATCCAGATCAAGAACTTGACAACAATCTTGCTTTCGCGTAAAAGTTGCACCGGTGAGGTGTCTTGAAGGCACCTCTTTTTTTCGTGGGTGAAAAAGGGATAAACATGAACGAAGAAAAATTTGCTGGACGCGAAAAAACAGACCGGAAGGGATCGCGAAATTACTCATCTTCGCCAAGAGATATAACGATAGACCCCAATGTTCCGGTGATGGATTTGTCGGCGCTTAAGGGCTCTTCTATTCCACAGCTGCAAAAAAAGCTTGAAGAGACAGGCACCTCGTTGGAGGCGCCTTTGAGCAAGCAGACCATGGTGTCTGCTTTGCTCAAGTGGCAAACAGCACGCAACGGCAGCATTGTTGGAGGCGGTGTGCTTGAGGTGTTTCCCGATGGCTATGGATTTTTGCGTGAACCGGCCTACAACTATGAGCCCTCGGCAGATGATATTTATGTGCCACCTTCTCATATTCGCACCTTCGGCTTGCGTACCGGCAGCTTTGTACAGGGTATTATTCGCCCGCCGTCAGAAAAGGAGAGATACTACTCGCTCTTTAAGGTACAGTGCATCAACTCGCTCAAACCCGAAGAGCAAAGAAGAAGAATCTCTTTTGACAACCTCACGCCCATGTACCCAAACGAGCGTTTTATCATGGAGTTTGAGCCGTCCAACTACTCTACGCGTATTATTGACTTTTTAACACCCATTGGCAAGGGGCAAAGGGCACTTATTGTTGCACCGCCTCGTACAGGTAAAACAGTGTTGCTGCAGCATATTGCCAATGCCATTACCACCAACCACCCCGATGTTATCTTAATTGTGCTGCTCATTGGTGAACGCCCCGAAGAGGTAACCGATGTGCAGCGTAGCATTAAAGGAGAGGTTGTCTCCTCAAACTTCGATGAGCCGCCACAGCGCCATATTCAGGTGGCTGAAATTGTCATTGAAAAGGCCAAAAGATTGGTGGAGCTAAAAAAAGATGTGGTCATTTTGTTAGACTCCATCACGCGGCTAGGGCGTGCTTACAACACAGTTATTCCGGCCAGCGGCAAAATTTTGTCGGGAGGTGTTGACTCCAATGCGCTGCATAAACCCAAGCGCTTTTTTGGAGCAGCGCGTAATATTGAGGAGGGTGGCTCTCTCACAATTATTGGTACAGCGCTTGTTGACACAGGCAGCCGCATGGATGAGGTGATTTTTGAGGAGTTTAAGGGTACCGGAAACTGTGAAATTGTGTTAGACAGAAAACTGATGGAAAAGCGTATTTTTCCATGTCTGGACATCAACAAGTCAGGAACGCGAAAAGAGGAGTATATTATGTCTAAGGAGACGCTCAACCGCATATGGATTTTGCGGCAGCTACTACATCCGCTCAATGTCATTGATTCGATGGAGTTTTTGCTTAGCCGCATGAAAGGAACAAAAACCAACGAGGAGTTCATGGCCTCCATGAGCCGATAACACGGGAATTAACATGGCACGCGAAGATCAAATTGAAGTAGAGGGAACCGTTATTGAGGTAAAGCCGGCAGGCGTGTTTCGGGTTGAGTTAGACAACAAACATGTTGTGCTAGCCCACACCTCTGGCAAAATGCGTCGGTTTTATATCCGCATTGTACTGGGCGATCGTGTTCGCGTTGCCCTGTCTCCTTACGACCTCAACCGGGGTCGTGTTATTTTCCGTAGTCGTTAATTTATAACCACCTCTTGCAAAATAGAGAAAAGGTGTTATAATCGTATTAGGCTTTTGAATGGGTCAATAGCCTGAAAAGACAACACGGAAAAGAGGTGGGATATGAGAACAATAAAGTTGAGAGAAATCGGTGTTTTGCTGATGCAAATCGATTACGAGCAGACACTGCTCACGCGTTTGCTAACGCAGGAGCGTTTGCGCTCAGCTTCTGTCTATCAACACGAGATGAAGCGGCTTGAAAAACTGCGGCATAACGTGTTGCAAGAGCTGGCCGATCTGGTACGACAACGCTATTGGAGGGGTCCCAAAATCAAGGACTAAACTCTAAGCCCGTACCGGGCTGGTCAGCTGCTGCATCGCATACTCCCAGAGGCATCTTGTGAGGTTCCTTGTGGGGGTATCGACCTGCAGTTGTCGTGTTATCTGTTTTGTCGTATGATGCACTTATGGCCAAAATACAAGCGACAAAATGTGGTAAAAATTTTGCACATAAAAAGGGCAATAAAAGCCTACCTTTATATGCGGTTTTTGTTCTTTTACTAGTTTTTTTTGGCGGCTTATCTGTCTTTTTACAGCCTACCTATCAAGCCGATAGCGATTCTCATGTTGACAAGGCATTGGCAATTGAAGAGGCGATACCGGCCATCACACAGCAAGATCGACTGTGGCTGCAAGATAGCTTGCAGCACACTCTTGTTAATGTGAACAAGCAGCGTCAGCAGGAGATCTTCTCGCAATTACAAACCGCAATTGCCAGCAACAAACAGCAACTGGCAGCGCTGCAGCAGCAGATGCGGCCCTTTTTTCAACAACAACCCAAGCCCCCAACAGCGCGGCAGCTGCAGTTTGCATTGTGGGAGCTCAGCAAGCCCAGTGGTGTGCTTGACGACTGCGCTGCCTTGCTGCGTCAATGGCAACACAAGGGGCTATTTCGAAAAACAGATAAGCTGGCGCGTCGCGAGCGATGGGGCAGAGAGTATGCTGCAAAAGTTGAGAAAACAGCGCTGTTTATGCTCAATGTGGTGAGTCGATCGCTGCAGCGTCGCGATATGTGGATTGCACAGGCAGATGAGCATGTACAGCTGCTGTACCCCTGCGTGATTCCCAGCCGTTTTCAGCCACTTTTTGCCAACATTGTGTTGTACTCATCTATGCGAGGTGTGCTGTATCTGCCCAATGCCGGTTTTGTTTTTGGTGGCAACAGCCAACGAGGGTTAGACTGCGTTGGCTTCACCAATTTTGTACTCGATATCCCCGAAGACATACGCCCACGCCACATGGCCTTTGCTTGGCACAAACAGAAGAACCGTTCGATTCATCCGCTCGATAAACGCCACTGGGATTCAGCCTGGGAGCAAGAGCGAATTACAACTGTGCACAGATACTACCAAGCGATTGATGCCAGCGATTCGCAAGTAGGCGATGTTGTGGTGCTCATGTGGGAGGAGCCAGACAAACAGCGCCGGCACGGGCACGCCTTTTTAATTTTAGAGTCGCAAGATGGCTTTTGGAGTATTTTGGAGTGCAACCGCACCAACAACAAAAGACGCGATGGTTTTGCTCGACGCCAAATTCCATGGGATCAAAGCGAGCAGGGCATTGCCACCTATGTGTTGCGGCCCAAGTAGCACTGTTGTAGCAGGGTCGATTTGCTGTCTGCAAAGAGGTCAAGGTATTTTTGTCATTGTTTTTCGGTATATGAACTGATAGAATTTAGCTAACAGGTAGATCGACGGATTTGCGTGTTGATACTTCTTCTTCTTTGGAGTAGTCCGGGTCTCCCGCATTTTCGGGTGTGGGAGGCTTGTTTAGGTGCATGAATCTGTGAGTATTGCTATAACAGAAACATGGGCAGCGCGAATTTGTATTATGTGTGCACCATGGGGTACGCCCTAGCGGCGGCGGCATGTTTTGTACAGCTGGCTTGTCACCGCCTCAATATGCAGCGCTGTATCACATTTTTAATTGCAACAGCCTTTTTGTGCCACACTGCAGGCATGGCCTACCGTTGGGGCGAGGCGGGGCTCATGGAGATAGCCGCCTTTGAGCATGCCACCGGTATGCCACTAAGCGGCTGGGCCCGTTTTGTCACCTTTACGCAGCATCCGCCATGGTCTAACCTTTACGAAATTTTGGTGTTTATGGGCTGGGGGGCTGTTTTGGCAACCCTATGGGCACAAACCCGCTGGCGGGTGGGGTTTTTGAGCCCCTTTGCGGTCTGCTTAGCATTGCTGGCTCTGGCTGCGGCTTCGCTCAACGACAGCCTGCTTAAGCCGCTGGTGCCAGCTTTGCGCAGCAAGTGGATTTTGGTGCATGTGCTGAGCGCTTCGGTGGCCTATGCATGCGGCAGCCTCACCGCTTGGAGCAGCTTTTTGTACCTGCTGCGTGTACATACACCGGCACGCACATATATGATCGCCGCTGTGGTGCTGCTGCTATCGGGCGGCATAGGGCTATGCATGGGGGGCAGTAGTCTCCTAACGACTGGGCAGTACTGGGTGCGTGTGTATGCATGGCAGCCGCAGGGGCAGGTGGCGGTGCAGCAGCTTGTCAACAATCAGGAGCAACCTTTTTGGGTAATTTCACCGTTGGTGGGCCCCGCTATGTTTACAGCGGTGGTGCTGTGGGTTGGTACGGCTATGTTGTTGTTGACTGCATCTGCACGCAAACGCCAAAACAGCGCATGGCGCATGGTCACCAACATGCTACATTGGGCCGGCACAATCAGCGGTATGCTGGCGCTTGCAGCAATGCTATACAACGGTTTGACCGCCCTGCCGGTGCTGCCTGGCAGCCAACAGGCGGCGCAGCTATACCCAAGTGGCCCCTGGCAACTCAGCTTGCGATCGCATGTGTGGGATGCCAGCCTGCTGCTGATTGTTATCTGCCTGCAGCTATTGGCAGGGGTGTGCTATATGCTGCCCAATATAGCCAAGCGCTACCTGCCGGCGGCCAATAAGTTAGACACTGTCGCCTACGGCAGTGGTAGCGTGACCTTTGCGCTCATGAGTGTGGTACTGGTCACCGGTGCGCTATGGGCCCACTACGCCTGGGGGCGCTACTGGGCATGGGATCCAAAAGAGGTGGGCGCTTTGCTAATTTGGCTCACCTATGCCGAGTATTTGCATTTGCGCTTGGCCCCCTATGGCAAACAGTGGGCGCCTGTGGTTGCAGCAATGGGATTTTTTGTGATTTTGGCCGGTTTTTTGGGGGTCAATTTGGGGTGGTTTGCCCCTGGGTTGCACAGTTACGGCAGCCAATAGCTAGCAGCAGCCTCATGCGCTGGCAACGGTGTCTACCTGCTTCGTAAGAAGCCGATCGACCTGCTGCACCGATCTGCGCACCGACTGCACCGAGTTTTCAAATGCAGCCAGCTCCTCTTGTTGCAGCGGCAGCTGCAGTACCTGCTGCACACCCTGCCCGCCCAGCACTGCTGGCACACCCACAAACAGCCCGCTCACGCCATACTCGCCCTCAAGCAAAGCGGCACAAGGCAGCACGCGACCGGTGCCCATAAGAAACGCTTCGGCCATATCCAGTGCCGACTGCGCTGGCGCATAAAAGGCCGAACCATTGCCCAGCAGCTGCACAATTTCGCCACCCCCCTGGCGGGTACGCTGTATAATGTCATCAAGCTGCTGCTGCTGCAACAGCCCCATTTGTACCAGCTGCGGCAGCGCAATGCCACCAACACTGCAAAATCGCGGCAGCGGCACCATATCGTCGCCATGCCCCCCCAGCACCAAAGCGGTCACATCGCGCCGACTCACACCCAACTGCTGCGCTAAAAATGTGCGAAACCGCGCCGAGTCCAGCACACCAGCCATGCCAACAATCTGCTGTTTGGGCAGACGGGTCATTTTGTGTAGCGCATACACCATAGCGTCTAGCGGATTGGTAAGGCAGATAACAAACGCCTGCGGCGCATAGCGAACAATGTGATCGGCCACCTGCCGCATAACATCAAGGTTTTTTTGCAACAGATCTTCACGATCCATGCCCGGTTTACGCGGAAACCCAGCCGTTACAATACAAACATCAGCATCGGCAATGCTATTGGGCTGATCGCCACCCACAAGCTGTACATCGCTTGACGACAATGCGGCCATCTGGCTCAAGTCCAGCGCTTTGCCTGCAGCAACACCACCGGCCATATCAAGCAACACCACATGACCCAAACAGCGCTGCATCGCCAGCAAAGCCAGCGTTCCGCCAATTTGTCCGCCACCAATCAAAGCAATTTTTCGCTGCTGCATCGCCCCATGCTCCCTGTGCTGTAGCCAAGCTGTCATATATACAACTCTACATCTAAAATAGAGTCAACCCCCATCCCGCTCAAAGATGAATCTCACAATATGATCATAGTACAACATCTTTATCGATCAAATTGAAGTGGGTTTTGCTCAAGTGTTGACGGGTCATACGCAATAATTTGTGCTCCAACAAACGCACCCCTTCTCGCGATAATTTGAGCCTTTTGCCCACTTCCGTTAGTGTTTCGGGATTTTTGCTAAGCAGACGATAGCGCAAAATGGTGTAAATCCTCGGATCGTTCTCTTTGCGCAGCACATCGCACAGTGTCTCTCGAATTGCCTCTAAGCGCTCGTTTTGCAGGGTATCCTCCTCGGGCGTTGTTTGTGTATGGCAGGTGAGCACATCTTGCAAGCAGCGTTGACCCGGCTCTCCAAATGCACCGCGATCATCTAAACTCACGGTGCCAGCTCGCCTTGCCTGTTTTTGCCCTTTTGCATGTTTGGGCGCCTCTGGCGGAAAATGCTCTTTTAAAAAGTTGTTGACCACCACCTGCATTTTTGCACGAATCCAGTAGGCGCTATAGGTAGCCAACCGCACCCCTCTCGTTGCATCAAATGTGTCTAAGGCGCGCATAAATCCTAAAGTCCCCTCCTGCACCAGATCTTCGTACGGCATGGGTGGCCAAAACAGCTGTTTAGCAATAAAGTGGATCAAACCCATATGGGCAATAACCAGCTTATTGCGTGCCCGTACATTGTTGTGCTGTTGCGTCTGCTGAATAAGATGGATCTCCTCTTTTGAGTTGAGCTTTTGCGGTAAAAATAGACACTCTTTTTCGATGTTCTCTGTTTGGTTTTTAGGCTGCTGCTGCATCTACACTTCTCCTTACTAAAAGTATACCATTATCTATTTTAAAAATGAAATATATATTTAATTAATCGAGCAATATTTTACAGAAAGAAGACATGGATTATTTAACAGACAGATTTGCTTGATAAAATCGATGTTTGAAAAAAGCTGGTAGGTACCTGTTTAGCCTACTTGAAAGAGTAGATAAGGCAGAGTTGTAGCAGCTCATCTCATGATACGGAATGCTAAAACAGTTCTAAATTAGAACAAAATTTTAATATTTTTATTAAAAAAATTTAAATAGAAAGATTTT
>JBCCEX010000005.1:0-21183 GCA_039030035.1 Myxococcota bacterium | reverse complement strand
TGCCAGCGGTTCGGCCGGGAACTCTAAGGAGACTGCCGGTGTTAAACCGGAGGAAGGTGGGGACGACGTCAAGTCCTCATGGCCCTTATGCCCAGGGCTACACACGTGCTACAATGGCCGGTACAATGGGTCGCCAACCCGCGAGGGGGAGCTAATCTCAAAAAGCCGGTCTCAGTTCGGATTGCAGTCTGCAACTCGACTGCATGAAGTTGGAATCGCTAGTAATCGCGGATCAGCATGCCGCGGTGAATATGTTCTCGGGCCTTGTACACACCGCCCGTCACACCATGGAAGTCAGTTGCTCCAGAAGAGCCTGGGCCAACCCGCAAGGGAGGTAGGGTTCCAAGGAGTGGTTGGTGACCGGGGTGAAGTCGTAACAAGGTAGCCGTAGGGGAACCTGTGGCTGGATCACCTCCTTTTAACGAGTGCTGAGAGACAATCACGGTTGTCTCTCCACAAGGAGATCAATGTTGTGTGCTATGACACGGCTTGCTTGCCCAGCAGAAGCAGCAAGCCTCTTTATCGGACGTCTGGTTGTCAAAGAGTCAGCTTTCTTTTTCTTCTCGCAGCTCTTGATTTGTTCTTATAGATCAAAGATAGAGTTGTTTCAATTTGAAGTAGCTGTGTCGCTATGTTACCTTGCAAGCAGGGAACCTGCATGCACTTGAAATCTCTACCCGTTGGGATTCATACATTTGATGACATCATTCAAGGCGATTTTGTGTATGTGGACAAAACGCAGCACATCTACAAATTGGTGCGCCCGAGCAAGGGTGTCTACTTTTTAGCCCGCCCGCGACGTTTTGGCAAATCGCTGTTGATCTCTACGCTGTTTCATCTGTTTCAGGGAGATCGACAGCTCTTTGAAGGTTTGTGGATTGAGCGCGAAACAGATTGGGACTGGTCGCAAAAACATCCCATTATCCATTTGGATATGTTGAATATTGCCAGCAAAAACCCACACGATCTTGAGCAAGATCTAAAAGAGCGTATTGCTGCTATCTCTGAGAAATATGGCGTTTTTTTTAATCCAAGCAGCACACTGCCAGCCTGCCTCAGTCGTCTCATTGAGCAATTGGCTCAACAAAAAGGGGCACCTGTTGTGCTGGTTGACGAGTACGACAGACCCATGGTCAATCACCTGGGGGGCAAAACAGATGAACAGCTAGCCAAAAATCTGGCCATTGCTGAGGGAAACCGCGATGTTTTGCGAGACTTTTACGGCATTCTTAAGGGGCAAAGTGGTCAGCTGCGCTTTTTGTTTGTAACGGGGGTGAGCAAGTTTGCCCATGTCTCTATTTTTTCAAGCTTGAGCAACTTAGACGATATTTCACGCCTGCAAGACTACGCCAGCTTGTGTGGCTACACCCAGCAAGAGCTAGAAGATAACTTTGCACCCTACATTGAGCGGCTGGCTCACCAAGAGCAAGCGGATCGGGCTCATACGCTACAAAAAGTCCGCCACTGGTACGACGGCTATCGCTTCTCGAGCAAACCGATCAACATGTACAACCCTTTTTCTACATTGTTGCTGCTGAAGCATCGTGAGTTTCATAGCCACTGGTTTGCCACAGGCACACCCTCTTTTCTCACCCATTTGATTAAGCGAAACCCCGAAGTACAGCCTAACGATCTGGTAGGCGCTTCGGTATCGGAGTCGGCCTTTACCAGCTACGCCCTCGACAAACTGCACGAATGTTTGTTGCCTCTCATGGTGCAAACGGGGTACTTGACCATTACAGATTACAACGCCCATGAAAACTGTTATACCGTCGACTATCCCAACCGAGAAGTTCGCGAAGCCTTTCTCGAAAGCCTCATGGAGCGTTATAGCCATCTGCCGCAAGGAAAGGCCTCAACGACTTTGCAGCAGTTGGTTCATGCGCTAGATCAAAATGACCTAGAGGCTTTCTTTATCAGCTTGCGCAGCATTTTGGCCGGCATTCCCTATCGGTTGCACATTGCTTTGGAGAGCTATTACCAAACCATCTTTTACGTCATTCACCAACTGCTTGGTTATTCTGTTCACACAGAGGTTTGCACCAATGTAGGCAGGGTTGATGCTGTTATTGATTTGCCCCATCACACCTATGTATTTGAGTTTAAGTTGCACCCGGGCCGTGTGGTTCGCAGCAGTACCATGCAAAACCCAGATGCCGTCGATGATTTGACCGACCCCGTGGCACAACAAGAGCGCGCGGCTGCCCTAACCGACAAACACAAAGAGCTAGCCAACAAAGCGCTGCAGCAGATCAAAGACAAGCACTATGCCGACATATACTTAGGCAAAAACAAGCCCGTTACCCTTGTGGGTGCCGTGTTTACGGTCAACACCATGCAGGGCCAGTCGGTACGGCAGGTGACTGCGTGGGTTCAGGAAACCGCGTAGTCGGGGCCGCTCACATTCCGCACATAACGCTGTTTTGCTTCTGTGTTTTTATTATTTCACACAAACCGGCGCGCTGCCACAGCTGTTGGAATTACAACGAACCCTCTTCAAACAATCGTCGTTGACGGCGCTCTTCGTCTAGGCGGCGGTGGGCTAGTTTGCAGTAATCGTTGTCGCGTTCAATACCAACCCACTTGCGGTTGAGGCGGTCGCAGGCTAGCAAGGTAGAGCCCGAGCCTGCAAAGCAGTCAAGCACCTTGTCGCTTGGGTTGGTGCTGGCAAGCACAATACGCTCCATGAGGCGTAGCGGCTTTTGAGCGGGGTGTTTGCCAAAGAGGCGTTCCCGTTGCGGCACCACGGGGAACTCCCAAAAGTTGCGCATCTGTTTGCCGCCGGCTAGCTGTTTCATGTGTTGGTAATGAAAGGTCCAGCCGGTGGCTTTTTTGGTGGTGTTGTTGCATAGCCACAGCACCTGCTCAGTGCTTTCGGTAAACATGCGACAGGTGATGTTGGGCTGGGCGTTGGGTTTGATCCAGACAATGCTATTGATCATGCGCAGGTCCATACGGCCAGCCATGGCACCAATGGTGTAAATGTTGTGATAGCTGCCAAAAATAAAAATATTGCCGTTGGGTTTAACCACGCGACACACCTGCGTAAGCCAGCGTTTGGTAAAGGCTTCGTAAGCGCGCGGTGAAAAGGCGTCCCATTTGTTGTCTATGGTTTTGTGCGACGAAAAGGCCCAAGACATCCCCTTGCCGCGGCGGGCAATGTTGTAAGGAGGGTCGGTAATGCAAGCGTCAAAGCACCCCTGTGGCCAGCGGCGCAGCATGGCTGCGGTGTCTGCTTGATACAGCTGGTTGGGCATAGGATAAAGCAGCGGCTGTGCACAAGGAGAGGCTGGTTTAACCTGCAGCGGATGGGCAACAGGCTGATAAGGCTGCTGCAAATCCAACGGTTGTACTTCGCTATTTGCCCATGCAGGACGGGCGCCAGATGCCTTACGAGGCTGAATTTTTTGCACGTTCGTTTTCAAGGTAAACCCACCCTACCACACATGGAGATCTTCTTCAAAGCAGCAGTAGGTGATGGCGCTCCAGAACAGGCATGCATCTGCTGGGCCTGCAGGTCCATCACCAACGCTGCACAAGTGGCGCTGCTATGCACGCCTGGCTGCGGCATAATGGTTACCTGCTGCAAGCAAGAGAGCATCTGTGCAAGATTTTGGGGGGGTTGTTGCGATAGCAGCTGTTGCAGAGTCGACAGCCGTTTTTGTGTGCTTGAGTGGGGCGGAATAAAATGGTGCTTTGCTGTCTGCTTATTGAGACAGTGGTTGGTATGGCAATAGGAGTGTTCATGCTGCGTTGGCAACAACACATTGTCGCTGCAGTACACCTCAACTGCATAAATATGTTGCGGATCTGCTACAGCATAGTGGCGACCCGAGCCAGCTTGGCATTGCAAAATCACATGCATAGCCTCTTTGGCTGTACGATGCTGCAGCGCTTTGCGCACAACAGCAGGCCACAACACCCCCGCTTGCGCGTTGACACTAGCCAAATTGTTGATACAAACAGCGACACCACAATTGTTCATGCCGGTCATTCCAAGGCAGCCGGCCACACTAATCACAAAAGCTTCAGACGGCAAATGGGCTGCAGCCGGCTGCCAGGTAATATGCAGCAACACAACATAAGGCAGCGCCGACAAATGAATATCCCAGGTTTGCCCCAACAAAGCACCCTGCTGCCGCGGCACATAAACTGTAGAGCAGCCACCTGGATCGGCTGTATCTGCATTGCGAGCAGTGCATGGTTTGCCTGCATGCATACGACGCCGACGCACATCTCGCAAATCGGTGTAGTTGTTAACAATCACAATCTGCCGCAGCGTGGTGTTGCTGCCTTGCGCAATCCCTTCACACTCTGCAAGCAGCTGCATATCAAATGTCTGCAGCAACGGAATATATGTTTCGGCCAGGTCAAAAACATCTTGGTCACTAGCAAAATCACACTCTTCACGCAACAGCTGCAGCCGAATCGCTGCCATCTCCTGCACCCAAGAGCGCAACTGCTCACCATGTTGCCGACCCAGCTCAACAGGGGTTGCAGCATCCAAATGTATCAAAGGCAAAGAGGGAAACTTGCTCATAACTACCACTCTACAAAAAAACCGGTGGCAATGTGAATCCCTAATCCCGATTTAGAGTTTGATACACACATTATAGATTTCTAGTTTGCTGGCAACAGCTTTGTTGATCGATGCTAGCAAGGAGTGGTACTGCGATCAAAGACGAATAAAAGAAGAGAGATAAGATATTTTTGTCATTGTTTTTCGGTGTATGAATTGATAGAATTTGAGCAGCACATAGGTCGACGGGCTTGCGTGTTAGTACTTCTCCTTGGAGTACACCCGGGGTCTCCTGCATTCTCGAGGTGTGGGAGTGTAGGAGGCCTTTGTCTCGTTGTAACCGTGTGGCAAAATCAACCGTACCTCTACTTTTAATGCGTCAGCCCTGGCCACTAGCATCTCAAAATGTTTTATGCTAAAGTTAATGATAGGATGAACCATCAGATAAACAAAACCGATATCCAAACAGCTTGTTTTACTTTTTGGATATCATAAAAACAGGAGAAAAGCATGAAAAAACGTTCTTTGTTACTCGGTCTTGGCACTGCTGCTGCACTGCTAACAACACCTCTTATTGGCACGGGATGCGCCTCTAGCAAAGCTGCCAAAAAAGATCCGCAAACCATGCCCGAAAGCAAATGCGGCAAACAGGGCAAGTGCGGTAAAGAGGGTAAATGTGGCAAGCAGGGCAAATGCGGCAAAGAGGGTAAGTGTGGTAAAGAGGGTAGGTGCAGCAAAAAAACCGACACGGAAGGTTCTTGCGGACAGGCCACCTGCGGATCATCTAAATAATTTCACCTACGAAGGGCTGCTGCTACGAACTTTTTTGTAAGCAGCTGCCCTTTTTGTTAAAAGCAGCATTGTTATGGCAGCACAAAAGCCGCAAGGTGTTGGTCTGGGATTTCGTTTTGAATTAGCCAACGAGCTGTTGCATTGTTCACATACGCATGCACAATTTGTTGAAATTGCGCCTGAAAACTACCTGCATACGGGTGGCTGGCGTAGGCGGCTGCTTGATCAAGCCAAAGAGCGCTTTAGTATGGTTTGCCACGGTCTGTGTGGTGATCTCGCTGGCGCGCAACCGCTAGACAAAGCGCAACTACTCGAACTCAAAACCTTTTTGCAGCAGCAGCAGGTTGCTTGGTATAGCGACCATTTGTGTTATACCAGCACGGCGAAAGCTCATGTGCACGACTTGGTACCGTTGCCTTTTTGCCAAGAGTCTGTAGAGCGAACAGCTACGCGCATTGAGCAGGTGCAGGATATTTTGCAAATGCCGCTGGCGATTGAAAATGTGTCGGCCTACATGCATATGCCGCCACACGATATGAGCGAACAGGACTTTGTTGCGGCTGTGGCAACGCAAGCAGATTGCTCTATTTTGCTGGATATCAACAATGTGTATGTCAACGCCTGCAACTTCGGTTTTGACCCCAAACGCTATGTGGATGAGCTGCCGCTGCAGCGGGTGATTCAGGTTCATATCGCCGGGCATGAGCAGCGTCAATCTGATCTTCTGATCGATACACATGGCGAGCAAATTGTTGAGCCGGTTTATGAGTTGCTGCGCTATGCCTTGGCAAAAATGCCGCAGCAACCCCCTGTGTTGCTAGAGCGAGACAATAACATTCCGCCGTTGGCTCAGCTCGAGCAAGAGCTACAACGTTTGCATGCTATCTGGCAGGAGACATATGAAAACCACACAACTCAGCGCGCTAGACAACCAGATACATCAGCTGCTGTTTGCGCAGCACCCAACCCTGCTTGACGGCGCGTCGCGTGAGCGGCAGCTGCTGTATCGCAACTTGGTGCGCGACGGCATTGTTGACACAATTTGTGACTGCCTTGCTGTCACTTGCCGTTTGGCTGGCACCCAGCAGCTGCAGCAGTGGATACAACAGTGGCTTGCTGCAGCAGGCCCGCAAACCCGACTGTTTTGGCAGCTGCCGGTAGATTTTGCCTGCTGGCTCATGCAGCAGCCCAACTGCAGCAGCAGGCCGCGTTTGTATGTTGAGCTGATTCACTACGAAGCGATGCAGCTAGAAGCCATCCATGCACCCAACGCCTCTTGGCACAGCAAGCAGCAGCCAAGCCGTATCACCCCAGCAAGCCATCTTGTTTGCCATCCGAGTGCACGGTTGGGTATTTACACCTACCCTGTGTTTGACCTCGATGGCAGCACAACCAAACTGCCTGCTAAAAGCGAGCAGCCGCTGTTTGTTGTTGTGTATCGCAAGCAGGAGTCTTGCCACTTTTTGTGCTGCAGCCCCCCCATAGCCCAACTATTGGCGCAGCTGCAACAAAACAGCAGCTTGTCGGCAGGGCTAGCCTTTTTGCGAGAGCTTTATGAATCGGTTAACGAGGAGAAGCTATTACAACAGCTGCAGCAGCTACAGCAGCAGGGCATTGTGCAGCTGCAGCATTTGATCTAGGGTGTGTCACCAAAGTGTAGTTCGCCGCTACAACCCCCACACTGTAATCGATTGGCCGTTGTCAGCCTGCTGCTGCTTCACCCAAATACGCTCATCCCAGCTCTTGCCAGCACGGCGATCAAACAGCAGCAGGTGCCCCTCTTGGGTGTTGGCACGCTGCATGTAGGCAGCAGTTTGTTTGAGCCCTTCGGACTGTTTGGTTGCTAGCGAGCTCTTTTGATGAATCAACTTCAGCTCGAGCACAACCACCTGTTTGTGCTGGGCGCGTTGCAGCGTGATATCTTTGTCGCCCAGTGGCCAGGTGACCACCAAATCGGTGCGGCCGCTGCCGGTTGCTTGTTCACGCTGAATACTGCCCTTGCTGTTAACTGTACGTTGCAAAAAGGCCTGCAGCAGCAGTTGCGGGCCGGCCTCTTTGTATTGGAATTGATCGAACCAGCTTTCGGAGTGTTCGCGAAAAAAACGCTGGAAGGCCGACAACAGTTCGTGCATGTCTAGCGGCTGGCCTGGATTGCCCAATGAAGGTGTTTTGTTGGCCAACCGTTGCTGCCAATCATCCATTAAAAACCGAGGGATGATCTCTCGATAGATGGGGTTGGCAATGATCGCAGCACCATCTTTGCGACGGCGCACCAAACCAAGATCGATACAGTACTCAACATCTTGCCAGCGCATGGCCAAATCTTGAGAACTAACAATCGAGCCAATTACTCGATGTACCCGTTCTTGCTGTAGCTTAGTCATTAACTGATTCAAATGCGTTTCGCGCCGCTGAATGAGGCGTTCTTTAGCGGCATCGATATCAGCCACCGTGATGCTCTTGCTGCGATCCCGCCCCGCTACATCTTCAAAACAGGCCTCATACGCCAATGTATTCACCAACCAAGGTTGCCCCTGCGTCAACTCAAACACCCGCTCACACACACCTGTTGCAAACGGCTGCTTTGTCTCTTGTGTATGTTGCATATACAAAGCTTGAATGTCATCTATCGAAAAGTCCCCCAGCCGCAACGACTTGGAGTTGATGTTAAACGGACTAGACTCCGCAAACACAACCTTGCCCTCCTCTCCCAGCTCCATCCGATAATCACATAGATGCCGCATACCACACAACACAACGCTTTGCGGAAACGGTGCAGTATCACGATCGCAATAGCCGGTACGCAATTGGTGTAGCACAGCAATCAATGTGTTACCCACCAACGCATCGATTTCGTCTATCAGCAGCACAATCGGCTTAGGGCTATGGTCACACCACTCGGTGAGCGTATGCAGCAGCGTATTGGCTGCACCACCTGACGTTTTGAGTATGTTTGGCCAATTTTTTGCCACAAAGTCATCGTGCAGCTGCCTTTGCGCCGCCGAGGCAATTTGACCCATCACACTCACCACGCCCCTTTCGAAATCTTGACGCGCTGCTTGAGCCTGCTGTACAGAAACATACAGACACCGCAACCGACCCTCGTCGTTGAGGTAACGAGCCAGCGCTTTGAGACATGTCGTTTTGCCCGTTTGCCGCGGTGCGTGAACCAAAAAATACTTTTTTCGCTCGATCAGTGTCAGAACTTCCGACAAATCCCAGCGCTGCAACGGATCTAAAAAATAGTGTTCGGCTGCACTCAACGGCCCAGAAGTGTTAAAATAACGTTCCATAATGCCTCATTGTAGCACAAGCAAACACCAGCAAGCATTGCTTTTGCATGAGCTCTTACCGTAGCATAAAAGAAAAGTGTCGACTTGCCGGCGAGGAGAGCAATGTCATGTTTGTGAGATCACCACACCCTGCATCGGTTCGGCGATGCCTTGTTTTGCTTGTGTTGCCAACCCTGTTGCTGTGTGCGTGCACGCATAGCGAAGCGTGGCGGCGTCATCGCCCTATAGCTGTTGCTACCACAACACCTCCTGCGCTGCCTACGTTTTACAACCACCAACTATCCAATGGCCTTGCTGTTTTAACAGCTGCACTACCAACCCCATCTATTGTGCATGTGCAGCTCACTGTTCGGGTGGGCTCGGCGCAAGATCCGGTTGACAAGCCGGGCACAGCCTACCTGTTGGGGCGTATGCTGCAAGAGAGCACCAAGCAGCAAAATAGCCTGCAGCTGGCAAAAGCGTTTGCCGATTTGGGCAGCAATGTACAGGTGCAGGTGCTGCAAGATGCTATTCATTTATCGGTAGGTGTTATTCAGCAACATGTCGACAAAGCTGTGCAGCTGCTAGCGCAGATGCTACAGCAACCCGCCTTTGCAAGGTACGATTTTGAGCGGGTGTATGCCAACCACATTGCGTCGCTGCAGCGCAATCAAGCCAATGCAGCCTATGTGGCCATGACAACCTTCTGGCGAGAGGCGTATGGCAAAGCACACCCCTACGATCACCCGGTGCATGGCACGCTTGACCCCAAATTGCTCAGCAACCAGCAGCGGCAACAAGAGCGTATGCGCCACATGCTGCAATCGGTACGCAACATGTGGCAGTCGTATGTTGGCCCGCACAATGCGGCATTACTGTTGAGCGGCAGCATCACAACACAACAAGCGCAGCAGCTGGCACAAACCTACTTTGGTCAGTGGCAGCATCGTACAACCCCTGTCGCTGTGCCTGCCAACCCGCCCATGCCGCAACAGCTGATGGTTCATGTCATTCCCCGCCCAAACTCAACACAAACCTTTGTGCTGCTTGGCAAACCTATCATACAGCCTGGCCAACCCAGCAACGCTGCCTTGTTGGTGCTTAACGAAATTTTAGGTGGTTTGTTTAGCAGCCGGTTAAACCTCATTTTACGAGAGGAGAAGGGTTGGACATATGGCGTACATGCAACCCTACGAGGCATGCGCGGCATGGGCCCTTTGCTCATTTACGCCAATGTCAAAAACAGCTATCTAGATTCGCAAACACAGCAGCAGCTGCCCTGTGCTCCTGCTGCTTTGCAGATCATGATTGGTCAGCTCAAGCTGCTGCAGCAAACAGCTCCCAGCAGCAAAGAGATACAGATGGCCAAGCAAAACCTACTGTACGCATTGCCGGGTGGATTCGATACAGTAGAGGCCGTTTGCCGCTACATGGCATCGCTGTTTGTGCGCAATCTACCATTTGACTATTACCACCAGCTTTTGCAAGACATTGCCAATGTTACAGCACAACAGCTGCTGGCAGTGGCCAAAGAGAAGCTCTCCGAGCAACAAATGCACGCTGTGTTGGTAGGAGATCCCACCTATTTGCAGCCCGAGTCGTTTCAGCTGCCCAATGCACAAATTGTTGTCCATCCACCCATTCAATGACCACTTTTCTTCTCACTTTGGCAATTGTATGTGCAGCCATTGCCGGCATGGCTGTTGGAGTTTTGCTAAGCAAACGCGGTAGTAACAAACAGCTGCGCGGCTCTTGTGGTGGCCCCGACGTCAATCCAAATTGCTGCCGACGCCCGGGCAAACACTGCAAATCCCCATCATCCAAACCTCTCTAGACGATGATCGCACGAATGCGATCACATGACCACATAGTAAGGTATAATATGGGTGCAAAGCAGCAGGAGAACAGAATGCAACCGCAAGTAAACATCCTCAACGGTCGAGACCTTGCCTGCAGTGTTCGGCAAAAACTGGCAGCAGGTGTTGCGCAGCATATGCATCAGGGCTATCGTGCGCCGCAGCTATGCACTGTGCTGGTTGGCAACGACCCCGCTAGTGCTATTTATGTGCGCAACAAACAAAAACAGGCGGCTGCCATAGGCATAACCCCCAAGCCGATCTATTTGGAGCAACACACAAGTGAAAAGCAGCTGCTGCACTGTATTGATCAGCTCAATGCCAACGACGCCATCGATGCTATTTTGGTGCAGCTGCCACTGCCGCCACAAATCAACGTGCACGCGGTTTTGCGGCATGTTGATCCCCACAAAGATGTCGATGGCTTTCACCCCAGCAATGTTGGTTTGTTGAGCATGGGTATACCCCGCTTTATCCCCTGCACTCCTCGCGCCTGCATGCAGCTGCTGCAGCATGCCAAGGTACAACTGACCGGTCGACACGCTGTTGTACTAGGGCGCAGTTTGATTGTAGGCAAGCCGCTGGCACAGCTGCTGCTGGCACAGCATGCTACTGTTACCATCTGCCACAGCCGTACAGTTGATCTACCCAACATCACCCGGCAAGCCGATGTGCTTGTGTGCGCCATGGGCAAAGCGCAATACATTACCGCAGCGCATGTTCAGCCAAACGCGACTGTCATTGATGTAGGCATCAACCGCCACAACGGCGGTAAACTTGTTGGCGATGTCGATACCCAATCGGTTTTGCCGCTTGTGCACGCCATTACACCTGTGCCCGGAGGCGTCGGCCCCATGACCATTGCTATGCTGCTAGACAACACCTACCGCGCCTACTGTGCCCGCATGGGTTTTGACAACAACTTGCCTGCCCAGGAGATAGCGCATGTCTAAGATCAAAACACCCGGCACACTGCCCCTAGCCGCCCCACTGCAGCAGCTGATAGATCAGTCGCAGGCCTTTGAGCCCAAACAGCTGCAACAAGCCCTCGGCACACAACTATGGCAACTATGCCAACCGATTGGATTTGTTGACCCCAAGTGCCACATTGTGATGCTCAATGTCGCCTCTTCGTGTGCCGCCATGGAGGTATCGCTACGCAAGCCAGAAATTTTGCAGCAGCTACGCCAACTCCAACCCTTTGCACAGGTGCGCGACATCCGCCTTCGTATTCAGCCAGATACCGCACAACCCACCGATTAAAACCGCATGCCATTGCGCGCACGAAACTGAAACCATTTCCACCCCAAGTATGCCCCAGCAGCCATCACCGGCACACCCAACACAGGCGACGAAACAGCAGTGAGAACAACTCCTGCCCCTTCTACCCCTAAAAACAGATAACGTTTATTACGCTCTACTTGCTTGCGCTGCTCCACTCTTGTTGCCATATTTGCTCCTTTCACCAACCTTTACAGATTGTTGCCATACCTCCATTGTAGCACAATCCAGATTGAAAAAAGATCGTCACCTCAGATATATGCCAGGTACTATCTCAAGAGAAAAGACAATTCTCCTGACTTCGACACTTTCTCCAAGACCACCTTGATTTGACCTCCATAAAATCTACATATCAATTTTTCTCCAAATGGTCTGAACTAACATGGTTTGCGGGCGGTTGTGCGTTTGAGTTGGTCCAGCAGCTGAGCAATGCGCTGCTTAGGCAGCTCGGTGATCTGAATCACTTCAGCGGCCTGCATGCCTGTGCCCAAAAGACGAATGGCGGCTTCTTCTAGCCTTTGCATTCCTTCCTGCAACCCTTCCTTCCTGCCTTTCTGCAACCCTTGCTGCAGCCCTTCCTGCAACCCTTCTCGTTTTAATGCGGTTCTAATTGTCATAACAGCCTCCTTTTCGTAACCGTTCAGGTGGGTGTTTTGGGCAGAAGAGGTAGATATATTATGGGTTATCTTATCATTTTTCTTAAAAACAGTGTTTGAAACCCGTACTAGCTGGTTTTCGAAATGTTTTTCGGGAAATTTGAGCACCGTGTCATTTGTAAAACCCCTATAAAACCTAGTTTTCGAAAAATCCTTCAAAGGGATTCAGGGTGAAAATTTTTTCTGAAAACCTCATGATATCTGGATGTTGACCCACCTGAACGGTTACTCCAAAATGTAGTGCCCTGCGTTTTTCGGAAAACCAGGAAATATCGGAGTATGCTTGCGCGAAACGTCGAAGTCAGGAGAGTCTAGGCGGTTGCGTCAAGCTGCTTACAAACAGGCAATTGCCATGGGAATTGCCGACGGCATTGTGCGCTCACTTTAACTGTAAACTATCTGCAGCCATATTTTATTATTGCTGCAAAATTGCGAACCCTGTAAAAACAGAAACGAAAAACAATTGGGGGGATTATCGAATTTGACAACTTGTTTTTTGAAATTGATGTCACTTTTGGTCTGCTGGTTCTTGAAACTGGCCGACACAGAGCATTTCGTATTCCAGCAGCACACCAAAAACACGCTTGACCTCGCGGCGCACAATGCAAGATAGGGCATAGATATCTTGTGCACAAGCATCCCCGGTGTTGATAATAAAGTTGGCATGTTGTTGTGAAATCTCTGCCTTGCCCACACGTCGGCCTTTGAGCCCACACGCCTCAATGAGACGGCCGGCAAAGTCACCTGGAGGGTTGCGAAACACAGAGCCGGCCGATGAGCCTTTGGGTTGGCTCAAACGGCGCTTGCTGAGCTGTTGGCGAACCTGCTGCTGATACTGCTGCGCCTTGCTGCTGTCACCCTGAAACCGCAACCACACACATGTGAGTACATCGAGCAGCCGCAACGAAGAGTGGCGATACGAAAACACAATATCTTGACGAGGAATCTGGCATAGATAGCCGTTGGCAATACCCTCGACTCGATGCACCACATCGCCGATTTCGCCCAAGCGGCTGCCGGCATTCATACACAAAGCTCCGCCTACAGTGCCGGGTGTGCCGGCCCAGCCTACAGCGCTCTGGCAGCCCTCCTGAACAGCTGCACGCGTGAGAGCCGGAAACGCAGCACCTGCACCTGCAACAATCTCCTGCTTATTGGCATGCACATCAATGCGGGCAAGATCGCCTTTGAGTCGAATGACAACACCATCAAATCCAGTGTCGCTCATGAGCAGATTGCTGCCGCCACCCAGTACAAAAAAGGGGATCTGCACGCGGTGAATGGCCTGCATCACTTGCAACAGTTGCTGCTTTGTGGTCACACGCACCAGCGCAGCAGCATGCCCACCAACACGAAAGGTTGTCCAGGCAGACAAAGAGGCATCGACCTCGCAATCGATTTTCTCTATGTGGCTGACAAACTCCTCAATCAGACTCACAGCGTAACCCATCGGCTGCCTTGCTGCTGCGGTTTTTGCAACTTGTAGTAAAACGAGATCGACTCTTTAATACCCAAAGCATCGGCCTGCTGCAACGCCTGCTTAACCGACCAACAATTATCAAAATGATTATCAATAAATACCACCCGCTCTACCTGATGCGGCTGGCTTTGCAAGACACGGCGCACCGCTGTACGACCCAAAAAATTGACCAGTGTCTCCCCTTTGTCGGTCCAATCGGTAAACAGGCAGCCCTCAAAAAACCCACGTGTTGGATCGCCAGCCACACACTGGTAAGGCTGCACCGATTCAAACCCTTTAAACACCGGCCCAAACTGCTGCGACACCTGGTTCACCAACTGATCAACCTGGCCACGATGGTTGCGCAAACTCAGCCCAATGACATAGCTCGTGCGTTTTGCCGCTTCAATAACAGCTTGGTGCGTCTCTTGTGTGGTCGGCTGTGTTTGCGGGGTTGTGATAGCAACGCTTTTGGTATTGAGCTTGGAGGTGGTGATCAATGTATCGTCTATATCGTAAATGAGCAACGTTTTGTGATGAACAAACGGAATGATATCTCTGGGATCCTGCGTGGCCAAAATACGGTGTGCGTTGCAGGGGCGAGCCGACGGCGCTAGCTGTGTATCGCCCAGACATTTTTTGCCACCTTGGCAGGCCCCCACATGAAAGGCGAAGTGGGCCACCTGCTGCCCTGCGTTGTAGCCGGCGTTGCTGGCAATACGAAACGGCTGCCCCTGCAGGCCAGCATCGCGAATGGTCTGCTGTAGATTTTTGAACAGATCGACAATCTCTTCAGGGCTGGCACGCCGTGAAAACTCCTGAATCGATACATACTCCCCTTTGGCAATCAAATCGCGGTGCACATCTACCTGCCCATTGGCGTCGTTAAACGAAAAGGCGTGCTGCGTCTCAATGCGCTTATGGCCACCGCCACGAAATACATTGCTGTAGCTACCGCCCAGCTGATTGTTAACCGCATAGTAAGATTTACCAATAAAGTCGTGGCCACGTACCGATTCGCAAATATCAAGACCCTTAGACGACACCAAGGCGGGTCCCAGCAACTCGCCCCCAACAACACGCAAAGCAAAGGGACTTTGCAAATTGTCGGCCTCAACCCGATACCCGCCGCACGATAACCCAAACACACGAGCTGTGCGGTAGATTGCCCGTATCGATGCTGTGGCCAACTCCATATGCGTAGGCTGTGCAGCGTGCTGTATAAACCCCTCCAAGCTCGTAAACGGCCGCCCCTGCAGCAGCGGTGTTACCAAAACCTCAAGACGTGCCGAGGCATGAAGCGGTTTACTGACATGCACCAGTGGATCCGATAGGGCCTGAAAAACTGCTCCGGCCACTGTTTGTGAGTAGAGGTGGTGATGCAAAGGAGGCCGATCGGAACATGTGAGTGCAACCCCTTGGCGCAGCTGAGATTTCTCCTGCAGCGTTGGGTATATGTTGGCATCTTTTGGCGCCCACACTTCGTTTGTTGCCGTTTTGCTTACAGCAGCAGCCGGCACCGACGACGACGGTGAACAAACGCAGTGACTACATGCAAGGGCAAATGCCATACCAACAAACACCCTAAATCCTTTCGCTTTCATAGCTGCTCCCCTGTCATCTTTTCTACTTGTATAATAACACTTTTTAACAAAGAAAAAAATGGCAACCCAACAGGATATCAACCAGAAAAATATTTATTGAACGCACATCAACAAGCCAATAAATTCTAAAATTTTACCAATAATACAGTTTTTTATCAAGCCCGCGATTGCAGCTGCAGCAGCAGTTGTTGAGCGCAAGATGCAATGCTACCCGCTCCCAACGTGAGCACCACATCGCCCGGTTGCAACAGCTGCAACAACTGTGGTACAGCCGCAGCGATATCTCCCACATAACGTGCATGGGCATGACCCTGCTGCTGCACCGCCTGCAGCAGATCGCGCGCATGCACAGTTGCTTGGCTCTCACTTGCCGCATAAATATCGGTCAACAGCAGCCGGTCGGCCAGCGCAAAACAGCCGGCAAATTCCGGCAACAAAGCCTGTGTACGCGAGTAGCGATGTGGCTGAAACAGCACGACCAACCGCTTGCCAGCAAACACCTGCGCCGCTGTTTGCAACACAGCCCGAATCGCCGTTGGGTGGTGCGCATAGTCATCTACCACCGTTACACCACCGGCCTGCCCCACAACATGAAACCGTCGCCCAATACCGGCAAACTCCGTCAACGCCTGGCTAGCGCGCTCAAATGGCACCTGTAGCAGATCGCCCACAGCAATCGCAGCCAGCGCATTTTGCACATTGTGTTGACCCGCCAAGCGCAACCGCACACGCCCCAACGGCTGCTGCTGCTTGCAAACCACAAACGACGTGTGCAGCCCATCGCCATCTTGCTCAATCTGCGTGGCAGCATAGTGAGCCTGCGGCTGCAGCCCATAGCTAATCCAGCGACTTTTGGTACGGCGCAGCACATCGCGCACCAACGGACAATCGCAACAAGCCACCAGCGTGCCATAAAAGGGCAACGCATCGGCAAACTGCACACAAGCCTCTTGCAGGTAGCTCACATCGCCCTGCCAATAGTCCAAATGCTCCCGATCGATATTAGTCAGCACCGCAATACTGGGTCGCAGCTGCAAAAAGCTCCCATCGGATTCATCGGCTTCGGCCACCAAAAAACTCCCCTTGCCCACACGCGCATGGCTACCCAAATGGTTTACCCGCCCCCCCACCAGCACAGTAGGATCTAGCCCCGTATACTGCAGCACACACCCCACCAGCCCAGTGGTTGTGCTTTTGCCATGTGTGCCGGCCACCGCAATACCGTGCTGAAACCGCATGAGCTGCGCCAACAGACTGCCCCGCTGCAGCAGTGGCACATGTCGCTGCCGCGCCGCCACCACCTCTGCATTATCGTTTGGCACCGCCGACGAAACCACCACCGCATCGGCCCCATTCACATGATCAGCACGGTGCCCCTCATACACCTGCACCCCACGCGCCTGCAAATCAGCCGTACGCTGCGACAGCCGCAAATCCGACCCCTGCACCCGAAAGCCCAACCGCACAAACACCTCTGCCAAGCTGCTCATACCACTGCCCCCAACCCCCACAAAGTGCAGCGTGGGCCGCTGCCCATAAAATGGATACCCTGCAAACAAAGATGAGTTGAGTGATGGCTGCATCTATCTAGCGCAGCGTTTCATACATATAGGCATTAACACGCGGCGACCAGGTAGTTGCAACAACAAACCGCTTAAGCAGCCGCAAGCGCTTATGCTGCAGCGGTGTGAGCGTTACCAACTTAACCTGTCGCGGCATACGCACTGCCTTGCCAACAACCCTATCGACAAGCTTTTTTGTAAAAAACAGCGAGGAGATGTACAGCGCTGTTGCATCGCCATAATCGCTCTTGGCAATATCTTCGTGGCGAAACTCCAGCTGTCTATCGGCGACAATTTTTCCTCCAGCCTTGAGGCGGTCGCGCACCTCCAAACACTGCCAGTAGCGTGTTTCAGATACCTCAATGCCAACAACTTTGCGTGCATCTGACATCATATATACCTGTGTGGCCAGCCTACCCACACCGCAGCCCAAATCGTAAAACACAGACCCCTTGTCTAGCTTTAGCTGCTGCAGCATGGTGGTTACACCCTCAAAGGTCACCTCACCATACGATGTAGCCCCTCCCGCACGTTTAATCTCCTGTAGCTCCTGCCGACTGCCAAGCGCACTAGATACATGAACATAGTAGTCGTTTATTATGTATTTGATCTCACGCGGGTCTAGCTTGGCCTGCGCCGATACAGGCGGCTGGCTAGGTTTGTCTGCCGACTCATACACATACACAGGCACATCAGGGCTCCAGGTGGTGTTGACAAACAGAGTTTCGATATGGTGCAAACGCGGATTTGGCGGAAATTTTTTGAGCGTTATCACACGTACCGGATGATCAATAGCCGCAATCTTATCGGCCATACCCTGCATCAGCTTATCGGGAAACAGCGTGGAGCAGGTATAAACAACAGTAGCATCATCCCACTTGGCCGTTAATATGTTTTGCAGTCGCAACTGCAACACACGCGCCGGATCAATCAGCCCATCGGCACGCAGCTGCTTGAGCGCATCGTTGGCTATGTCGTAGCGCGTTTTCGACAACTCTATGCCCACACTTTTACCAACCGGCGTTGCCAAATGGGCCTGCAGCACCAGTTTGCCCACGCCACTGCCCAGGTCGTAAAACACATCCTCCTTACCCAGCTGCAATTCACTCAACAGCTCACGGGCAGCCTGTGGCGTAATCTCACCATATACATGCGTGTGGTAACTGTCGAAACCCTCTGTGCTGTTACTACTTTGCTTAACAATGCTCTCCTTCTCTTTATCGGAGATCTCAAAACCGGCCCGATTGCTATAAAGCTGCTGCACTTTGTCAATCACCTGATCCGCAGCTAAAGGCCCTACATACTTAGGCCCAGAAAAAAACAGCAACCAAACAGCCACCGCACAAACCCCGGTGGCAGCAACATACAACAACGAACGAACAAAAGACATCAAGACACCTACTGAGAACTTAAACCGCAGCCATTAGAATATGCAATCTTTGCATAAATGGCAATGGTGGATCTTGCCTAACTCATGAGAAGCTCTTGTTACAACAATCTTCTACTGCTCAGTCGCTCCTTGCTGGCCACACGGCATAGATCTTGCAGAGTCTATTATTATCGATTTTTGCTGTTTTCGATAATAAGATCGACTCCTGTTTGTGCAAGTGGTGATAAAAAAGGTGCCTATTATCAATTTCGGCCAATTTCGATAATAAGACCCGTGCCGATTTGCAAAAAATTTCCCTCCGACATGTCGCACATCACTCAGCCATGTTGGAATTCGTTTCATCAATATCCTCCCGCACCCAAGCGGTCACCTGACGTACCGGTTTACCTTGCGGAGTATTGACAGTAAACACAGCCCCTATGAGGGTAATCGGTTTACCCCGGCCGAGGTATTTCGTGTGGTATCTTCTCTCGTTGATCTGCTGTAGCGCCGCTTGGGCTAGCTGGTTGTGGCTGTCGGCAAGCTGGGCTGCCAGTTGATCTTGATGCACGGGGCTTTTGAATTGCGCCAGTGTATCGGAATCTTTGGCCAGCTGATGTTTGGGGGTGGGGTTGCCTAGCTCGAGCTTAAATTCAAATATGTAGGTGTGGTTGTCTAGGTCGATGACGGCATCGATGCGGCCAGTGTTGGTATGTACCTCGGTGTATACCTGATAGCCTAGCAGTTGATGAATGAGGTAAAAGACTGTTTGGTAGTAGCGCTCTAGGGAGATGTGTAGCTCGTAGGAGATTCCTGCTAAAATGCGTCTGAGGGTGACAAAATAGCTGGGCAGATCGGCTTGTTGTAGGGCGTTGCGTAGCTTCATGACATCGCTAACAGCCTTGCCTTTGGCCAAATGGGTGTAGCTTTGTAGTAGACTTTCGGTGAAGGCGTTGCGTACCTCTTTGTTGGGATAGTCTAATGTGTAGGTGCAGGTTGCGGCGTCGTAACCACGTAGGGTGAGGTATCCGGTTTGTACCATGAGGGGAAGAATGTTTTCGTGCAGTTGCATGATCTCGTAGCTGTCGAAGGTGGATTCCGACACGGCAGCGCCTGTTAGCTCGTTGGGCTGCAGATCTTCGGAGCGTTTGATGAGGTGGGTGAAGAAGGTGGGTGTTGCTGTTTGAAACCAGTGCGACCGAAACTCTTGCTGTTCGAGCAGCAGCAGCGTTGAAAAGGGGTTGTATACTTGCAGATTGGCGCTAGAAAACTGAAAGCCGTTGTACCAGTTTTTCATTTCGTCAAGCAGTTGTGGCAGGCTCTGCTGGCGCTCGTTGGCCAGGTGTTGTAGATGTGGTGCAAAATTGGTTTCGAGCTCTTGCTGCGTGTAGCCAGCCAGGCAGGCGCATTGGCGGTCGAGTGTGAGATCTGTGAGGTTGTTGAGGCCAGAAAAGATCGAGACTTTTGCAAATTTGCTTACCCCTGTCACAAAAACCAGACGTAAATCGCTGCTTTGCCCCTTTAGCACAGTATAAAAGTCTCGCAGAACTTGACGGTTGGCGTTGGCAATGTCTAGCTGTTGGGCACGTTGCTGCTTGGTTTCGCCTCCTAGGTGGTTGACCAGAGGCTTGTCGTACTCGTCGACCAGCACAACAACTGAATTTTGCTGTGCGAGCTCTTCGATGCTTTCTCGCAACAAGATCGCTGGGTGCTGTTGTAGGTCTACCGACAGTCTGTTTTTGCGAATGATGCCACGCATGAGCGAGGCGAGGCCCTCTTTGAGTGTTTGCGGTGTTTCACTGCTTGCTAAACTCATGTCTAGGCGAATAACGGGATGTTGTTGCGACCAATCCCACCGACCTTTTTGGGCAATCCACAAGCCGTCAAACAGCTCACGCCTGCCTGCAAACAGAGCTTGGAGTGTGGAGATTAACAGCGATTTACCAAACCGTCGCGGGCGAGAAAAAAAGTAGGAGCGCTTGGGCACTGTAACCAGGGGGTGAATCGATTCGGTTTTATCGACGTAGACATACCGATGTTGTCGGATATCAGCAAATTCCGACAAGCCAATGGGCAGGTAGGGCAGGGGCACTGTTTTCTCCTGTTGACAAGCTTAGCACAAACGCGATGCAGCGTTTTGTCTGACAAGAACCGGTGTCATGGTGTAGCATGGTGAGTGTGAGCAACACCGTGCAACACAACCCCATTGTCAATCCAAGCGGTAAGGTGCCGGTGGGGATATCTGACTTTGCTGAATTGGTGCAAGAGGATTATTGCTTTGTTGATAAAACACTTTTTATTAAAGAGTTTCTTGATGTCGGCGGTAAGGTTACACTGATTACCCGCCCGCGCCGATTTGGTAAAACAATAAACCTTGATATGCTGTGTCGATTTTTGCGCCAGCCAGCCAGCGACAAAGAGGATCCATTTGCGGGGCTGGCCATTAGTAAAGCGCCGCAGCAATATCAACAAGAGCGAGGCAAGCGGCCGGTTTTATTCATCTCGTTTCGCACCATCAAAGAGAGCTGCTGGGAGGATGCTTATACACGCATGTCGTTGTTGCTGTCTAGTTTGGCTGAAAAAAGTAGTCAAGGTGCACCGATCGATCAACTGACCAAAGCGCAACAAGCGACGTTGCAGCGTGTGATTGACAGGCAAGCTGAGTCGGCTGAGTGCAAAGGAATTCTTGTGATTCTCACGCAGCTGCTCACCCTCAAGCACAACGGTCTGGCGCCGTGGGTCGCAATCGATGAGTACGATGCCCCCATGCAGGCTGCTTATCAGTACAACTACTATAAGCAGATGCGCGATCT
>JBCCEX010000004.1:0-22645 GCA_039030035.1 Myxococcota bacterium | reverse complement strand
GACCACTCCCTGCGGGAAAAAATAGCCGACATCGTCTACCTGATCCCCTTAAAAAGTGGCAATGGGCATGCACTCATTTGTGTGGAGCATCAGTCAACACCAAGAGTAGACATGCCTGTGCGGCTGGGAGTGTATCTGTTGCGCTTGGCAGAGGCCTACCGTAAGAGCAACAACCGCGGCAAGAGGTCGCTTATGGTGTTCGGTCTGCTGTATTACAACGGTGCAAAGCCCTACAATCAGCCAGTCGATCTATTTGCTTCTCTCAACACAAAAGAGCGCCGGGTGTCGCAACAAACATTGGGCTGTTTGCATTTGGTCGATACGCACACTCTGCTTGTCGGCGATAACCCTGATCATCTCATGCTGCATGTGTTTGAGCTGGCTACAAAATATATTTTTGATCCCCATTGGGAGTCGACATTGCAGAAGCTGTCGCCCTATCTGCAGCAACTAGAGGCTGCTGAATCCGAGACCACTTTGATTTGACCCCCATAAAATCTACATATCAATTTTCCTCCAAAATGTAGTGCTCTGCGTTTTTCGGAAAACCAGGAAATATCGGAGTATGCTCGCGCGAAACGTCGAAGTCAGGATAAAACATGACTGCAGACAATTTACAGTTACAGTGAACGCACAATGCCGTCGGCAATTCCCATGGCAATTGCCTGTTTGTAAGCAGCTTGACGCAGTCGCCTAGACTCTTGCGGGTGTGAGACAAACCCCACCTCAACCAACACGGCTGGCATGCGAGCAAGCAGTATATACAGTAGTGCTCTCTTAACACCCAGATCCCTTGTATCTTTCCAGCGACGTCGCAGCCGGCTCATAACACCTTGCTGCACATGTTGGCTCAAAGCAACGCTGCGAGGAATATTGGCTCTGGTAGCCAGATCGGCCAGCAGGTATTTTTGCAAATCAAAGTCTGAGCCGCCTGCTGCATTTTCGCGACTAGCCAGACGGCTTTCGTAGCCTCGGTTTGAAAAGCTCAACGCGTAGGTTTCAACACCATGCACTTTATTGCGCTGCTTTTTGCTGCCGTGAATAGAGTTTGCATGAATAGAAACCAGCAGCTGCCCCCCTTTGGCGTCGATCTTGTCAACACGCTGCCTCAGGCTCAAGCGCTTGTCGCTGGTTCTGGTTAAATAAACAGGCACGCGGCGCAAGCGTTTGGTTAAAATCTGCCTAACACGCAGGGCAATATCTAGCACCACATCGCTTTCTCGTAGTCCACCGCATCCTACAGCGCCGGGCTCTCCTCCATGGCCTGCATCGATCCAAATCGCATTGCCCGTCGCTTTTGTTGCAACACTAGGCCGCTGTTGCGTCGGCAGCGCTTTGCTTAGTTGTGGTTGACTGCCAACGTTTGGCAGTTGCTGCGTGATGCGCTGCTGCGCTTGCCGTGCCTGATTGTGTAGTTTAGCCGGCACCCCACGCATATTGGCTACGCTGGCATAGGCATCTTGCGCAATGGCCCAATCCAACACACTGCCGCGAGCACTAGCCAGTTTTTCGTATAGCCATGCCGACCACAGCAGCGCTTGTACCCGCTGTGCCACAACGGCATCCGATAAATAGGCAAAATCCTCCAAAGCCGCAACCAGCTGCTGTGCTTGATCTACATCAAACGAGCTGCGCGACGAACGAAAACGTTTAAATCTGCTGGCCAGTTTTGACCAAGAGGCAGTCTCGGGCTGCTGCACACGATGCTGCTTTGCCACACCCTCTTGTTGCGATGCACGTCGTGCCCAACCTCCTGGGCAGCCAGGCAAACACAAAAAAAATAGCAAGGTAGCAGCACTAAAAAAACAGGTCCGAGCTATTCTCAATTTCATTTCATTTAATGACGCAGCGCTATGTTAGCGCTGCTTTGTTCAGCAAATCCCAATAGAGGATTTTACTTGATTATCGACTTACTGTCGCTTGGCAACGAGGCCGATTTAGTTTTTCGTTTGGCGGTAGGAGATTTAACAGGCGCACCGCTGCCAGCCATTGGTGCTGAAACCGTTGATGGCATCATGCTGCTGGTTGGGCTTTTTGCAGCCATCTTTTTCGCGGAGGGTCTTTGGGTGCCTGTTGTTTTCTTAACAACCAATTTTTTGGGTTTCACAACCCTGACAGTGGCTTTGGTTGCAGACGACTTACCTTTAGTGGTCGTCTTTTTTGCTGCAATGGTTTTTGCTTTGCTGCTTTTTGCAGCAGGTTTTTTGGCGGTCATTTTCTTAGCAGTTGTTTTTTTAGCAGCTGTCTTTTTCGCTGCTGTTTTGGTTTTGCTAGCTGCTGTTTTCTTCGTTTTACTCGCGGCCGTAGATTTTTTGGCGGTCGGCTTTTTAGCAGGCGCCCTTTTGGCAGTTGCTTTGCTGGCCACCTTTTTTGCCGTTTTTACCACACGCTTTACCTGCTTGGATTTCGCCACCTGCCCAGCCAATCGATCGAGTAGATCGTTGGCGCGCTTGCGTAGCGTCTCCATCTGTCCTAATGTACTTGCCAATCTCATCAACAGTTGCTGCATCATCTCTCCTCCTTGTTATGCTATGACAAAACCTTGTCGTCTCCTTTTTACGTAGCAAAATCGCTCTACACTTAAATGAGGCTACCCCTTCTTCTTAGCCGAATCTTGCTGTTTAATCAACGCCACATTGATTTTAAAATCGACCTTATCGCCAATTAGAGTCGATGCAGCCTTGGTAGCAAACGACAGCATTTTTTCTGAAAAGCTCTCTCCTGCTCGATCGGGAAATTTCACACCAATCCCATAAGCTTTGCGGCTGATCGAGTCGGGTTTGATTGTTTTAAACGTACGCACATGCGCCCCTGTCATAGGGTTGATCACAGGCCCCAGTAGCTGGCCAACAAAACACTCCTTTTTCTGAACCCCACGTATTTCGAGTATGCCACACACATTAAATTCATTGCCACCAGGAGATTGTTTATCGCCAGGTTTCAACTGTGTCACCTCTGTAGATTTAAACGTTATGGTTGGGTATTTTTCCACATTAAAAAAGTCGGGATTACGTAGGTGTTGATCGCGCTTTTCGTTGTTCGTAGAGAGGGCTGCAGTTGGAATAGAGATGTTAACTTTCGACTTGTTGATATTTTTGAGATTCAAACTCATCGTACCCGTAATGCGCGAAAAGCTCCCCGACACCTCTGTCATGCCCAGGTGCTTAATAGAAAAAGAGATGTTGCTGTGAGCAGTATCTACTTTCCATGTTTCCTTATCTTGCTTTGCTGCCACATGGTTTCCACCCCCCCACGCAGGTAGCACCCACAACGAAGCCATACCAAGTAACATTGCTTTTTGACCAAACCGCATTATTTTTTCCTCCTGTTTACAAAGCAAACAAGTGGCAGGTTAGAAATTATTCCTATAGGTGCTTGTTTTTCTACCCTCATGCAAGATAATACCGATTTTTTATGCCAATTTCGAACACTATTTTACCAAATTCAGCAGTTTTACAAATCATGCTGCAGCTGCACTATGTGCTAGAGCCTTGTGTCAGCTCGGTATGGGCAACAGCAACCTGCTTGCCGGCAAAAGCCAGCCCCAAAGCGATGATTGGCCTGACGCCGCGTTTGGTCAGCTCAACATGATATTGTTTATCTTGAATCTGCTGCAGCGCTTGCTGTGCGGTATCGTTGAGCGACGTAGCATCACCTATGCAGGTCTTAAACTCTATGACAAAGCCAGGCAGTGTCTTGTCTCTGGGCTCAAGCGCCAAATCGTACCGGCCCAGGCCGCTTTCGCGTTGTGAATCGACAATATAGCGGTCTTGCAGATGCTGCATCATACCCAACACAAAGCCATGGTAGAAGCGCTCGGGCTGCTCACCACCCTGGTCGAAATAACTCGTGCTTTCAAGCGCAAATCGGGTAAAGTAGTCGGCAAAATCCTGCACCTGCCTTTGCACCAAAGTGTCAAGCAACTTAGCCCCGTTAATACCTCGAGCAGGCCCCGTTAGCCATTCGGTTACCAAACCGGTGTACAAGCGCCGCACCTCATCATTGGGAATGCACAACTGCACAATTTTATTATCTGCACCAGGGTTTTCGCGCGCCTGTGCAGCGGTGAGATAGCCGCTGGCTAGCAGCAGGCCCCAGAGATTTTTGGGATCTCTTCTAATTTCACGCAGCGGCACGTGCTCCTTCACAAACTGTGTTGTGGTGTGATGTGTTGTTTCAGATAGCAGCTCGTGCAATCCCTCTTTGACCTCGGCATCGGCCTGCGTGAGCAGCTGGCGAATTAAGCTGTTGTCGCTGGTGTTAACCCAGTGCAGGCTTGGTTCTTGTGTTGGTTCAAGTAGATCATTCACGACTGACCAGGGATTGTAGATCATCAGTGGCTGCTCACCACCGCCAAAGCGATAGCCGTCGTAGGCCCGCCGCACCGCCTCAAAGCGCTGGGCATAGCCTCTTTGCTGCAGCAGCTGTTTGACCTCGTGCTGCGTAAAACCAAACCACGACGAGTAGGGGCGCTTGAGAACGCCGTAAATACCTGGGTTGTTGAGCTCTGAGAAGATATCCTCTTTGGCAACACGCAAAATACCTGAGTATGGCGTGATGCAAAAAGGGTCCATCTTTGAGACAGTCGCCCAGCAGCCCTTTCATGAAATTGCGCATATCTTTGTAGTAGTTGTATTGATAGGCAGCCTGCATAGGGGCGTCGTACTCATCGATGGCGAGCCATGGTGCCATGTCTGCATGCTGATGTGTAAGCAGTTTAATTAAAATCACCAAAATCGATTTACACTCTGTCGAATCGGCCTGCTTATGGATGACTTTATGTAAGATATCTTGTTGATTGTGTGTGAGGCAGTTTAGGGGGGCCTCTTGACTCACCTCTTGTGCAATATCTGATAGCAAACCACTCATGCGTATATAGGCATTTTCCCAGCAACTTTCTTTAATAGTCCGAAACGACATGAATAACACCGGTCGCTTGCCGCGCTCTTGCTGATATTGCTGACCCGCTTTGCTAATAGCCAGACCCTCAAATAGATCCTCTTTGTCACTGGCCGGCTGGCATAAAAAACGACAAAGCATATCGAGGTTCATAGTTTTACCAAACCGCCGGGGACGGGTGATGAGCGTGACCTCGCCAGTAATATCAAGAAACTCCTTAATAAACAGCGTTTTGTCGACAAAGCAGTAATTGTCTTGTCTTAACTTGGCAAAATCCGACACACCCACCGGCAGTTTGCCGGTTGGATTGACAATGGGGTTGTTGGGCACGGTATCGCTCATACCCATTATGTTACATCATGACACCAGCTTATATCTATTCTGATCGCATGGGTGCGATCATGGGGTTTTTTACGTATCTCCTGTTGGGGCAAGGATTTTGTGAAAGCCTAATCGGCGCCTCGGCTATGTTTCAGCCAAGACGCCCATAGGTGATAGGAGCGATAAACGCAATCTGTTACATGCCTTTTTTAAGCGTTCCCTCTTGCATGGTCAACATAGCACTTATTTCTAGTTTCACTTTGTTGCTGATGATGTTTTTTGTGGCGATTCTTTTAGCAAAGGTAAAAACTCGGTTTTCAGCCTCTTTCTTTCGCTCTTTTTGTGCTTTAGAGTCAGCTCCCACTCCGTATGTGCTGCGGTCAATGGAGTGTTCTGCTGTAAAACCGATGATCTGATTGCCGGTTTTTGGGTCCACAGAGGGTCCTTTTAGCTTGCCCATAAAGCACTCTTTGTTTTTCTTGCCGCGTATTGTCAAGTCGCCGCAGATTTTTAGTTTCATATCGCTGGCTCCGCACACACGCTCGACACTTTTGGATTTAAACGTAATCCATTCGTGGTTTTGCACATCCAAAAAGTCGGCCGACCGCAAATCTTGATCGCGCTGTGCATTGTTGGTGCTGATCGTTTTGGCAGGAATCTTCACCTCAACCTTCGATTTATTAAAATCTTGGTGATTGATCTCCACAGATCCTGTTACACCTACTATGCTGCCTTCTACATCTACAACACCCATATAGCTTGCATAGAAAAACGCTGCACTATGATGTGAATCCACATCCCATTTTGTGGTCGAATAGTTTGCCCAGGGCGTAGCCTGCTGTGGCAGTATCGACATATCACGAGCATCCATTGCTGCCCGCGCTGGTACTCGCGCCGCCTTGGCTAGCGCATTTCCTGCGGGCAGTATGAGCAGCGATACCATACCTAGCAATACTGTTTTGTAACGAAATCTAACCATCTTTTTTTCCTCCTTTTGCAAAACAAACAAGTAGAGGGCTGAGAATTATTCCCCACAACCCTGCCTTTTTTCTTAGCCCATAACGCTTGCAACCCGAGTTAGGGATCGCATAATGGCGCTTAGCTGCCGGATAGGTGTGTGTTTGCCTGCTGGGAAAATAGAGGGTTAGGGCTTGCAAAAAAAGCCCTGGGCCATATTGTTGGCTGCGCCGCTATCGGTATTTTTTTGGTAGACATTACGGCCGCCATCTTGCCAGCCATTTTCTTGAGATAGCAATATAATTGGACAGGCTCCTTTGACGTTGTTTGATGTAAATTTTGATCTTTCAACAACGGCGCGTGAGCCACTTACAATAGACAGTGCGCCGCCATTTTGTTGGGCACTGTTGTTGTTAAACTGCACATTGCGCACTGCTACAGTGCTGTTGTTTTGGGCCAGTACAGCAGCGGCATTGCCGCGTGAGGTATTGTTGCTAAATGTGCCGCCTACTAGCGTTAGTTGTGTGTTGTCGGCAAATAGGGCGCCTGCTTGCTGGGCTTGGTTGTTGGTCCAGTTGCTGTTTTCTATGTGGCAGTCGCAGCGGTACAAAAATGCTGCGCCTCCAGATAGATTTTCGAAGGCTCCTGTCGCTGTTGTTGCTGCTTTATTTGCTTCAAAGATGCTGTTGTGTAGCTTCATGTGGCAGTTTTGCCCATATAGGGCACCGGCTTGGTTTGTGGCGCTGTTGTTGTGCACAGTGGTATTTGTGATGGTCACGCGTTGTGAGTTGTGTACGGCAATGGCCCCGCCTTTGCCTCCTATGGGCAGTTGCTGTATCAGGCGGTGCTGTGCGCGGTTGTTGTTGAGGTCACAATTGATGAGATCAACATCTAGGCTATTCATAACAGCTACGGCAGCGCCCCAATGTGCTGTGTTGTCTGTTACCAATAGGTTGTCGAGTTTAATGTTTTTGCTGTTGTTTATAAGTATTCCGGCGCCCCAGTTGTCGGGGTCTTGTTCGTTGGCACCCTCTTGTGCTTTGCCTTTGCGCACAACAAAGTTTGTGATTGTAATGTCTTGACTGTCGTCGATGCGAATCACGTGCAACACGTTGCCAAACGACTGCAGGCCATCTAGAGTGCTTCGGTCTAGGGGCCTATCTTGCATAGAGCGACCACCAAGCAACTTTAGCCCCCTCTTGTTGCGAATGTGAATCACAGCATCTTGCTTGTTGGTGGCCTGGTAGGGCTTTTGCTCATTGATGTCAATGAGAATGGTGTCGCCATCTTTGGCAGCATGAACAGCTTGCTGCACAGAGGCAAAAGCCTGTTGTCGACTTGTGCCGTTGGGGTTTATTGCCGACGAAATTGCGCTGACATATAGGGTTTTAGGCAGGTTGGGTATGGGCACATCGGCGCTAAATGGATCGCAGCCTATACATGTCAACGTCAAGGCAAGCAGCAACCAACCCTGCCTCTTGCGGCTATTTTGACAAGACTGTTTTATCACAGCTGTTATGCACCTGTTACACCAACTTGCATGCTTTTGTGAGCTTCGCATATCCAGCCGATGGAGTCAAAGCAGTACAGTTACGGGCCGCATCAAAATGAGCTGCTACGAGGGCTGCCATGCTTATATGTGGTTATGTGATCACATGGGTGCGATCCTCGTCTTGGTCTTAGCGGGTAGCAGTTTGGTTGTTTGGTAACAACAAAATCTGCTCGTGTGGTGCCACTAAGCCGGCCTCTTCGCGAGCAATGTGCAAGAGGTAATCGAGCGACTGTGCACAGCTGCCCTCTTGCTGTAGCAAAACAAACTCCTGCTGCAGCTGTGTTACCTGTTGTTGCAAAGCGGTAACCTCATGCTGTAGTGCCAAACGAGCAGCCTGCAAACGCATAAGGCGCAGTGCGCCATGGCTGTCGCACAAGGCAACGGCAATCACAATAGCGGCCATGGCCAGCGATAACCTGACAGGCGACATACAAAGCGTTAAGCGGTGTGCAGTGCGTTTATCCTTCTGGATTGGCAAAGGGAACCAAGCTCATGCAGCGTGCTCGCTTAATGGCACGGCGAATCTTTCTTTGATCTTTCGAGCTCAAATCTGTACGACGTTGCGGTAAAATCCGCCCCTCAGGCGACATAAATTTGCGCAACAACTCCGCATCGTGGTAATTGACCTTGCCCAATGTTTTGCGCTCTTCCTGCTGCATAGCATCGCTGTGTTTTGACACGATTTCCTCCTAGCCTATTTCATTATCAACCAGCATTTTACTTTACCACACTTGACAGCGTTGCCAAAATTTCTCATACTTAACCATATACGACGCGGGGTAGAGCAGTTGGTAGCTCGTCGGGCTCATAACCCGGAGGTCGGAGGTTCAAGTCCTTCCCCCGCAACCATGTCGCCTGTTTTTGAAAACGATGCTGTCTGAATACCGGGCAGCGCATGTTCGGGTGCATGATCATCCATTTGTGCCAACTGCTGTAGCAGCGGCTGTACATGTTGGCGATACTCCTCAATATAGGCAGCAGGCAGCGGTTTACCGTCAGGAAACTTTTGCGACATGGGGTTGACATAGCGATAGCCGTTTGGCCCAAGCCGCTTCATGCCAAAGTGCAAATGGGGCGCTGTGGCCATGCCTGTAGCACCTACACGGCCAATGACCTGGCGCTGTGTAACCCGAGCGCCGGGAGTGATCTGTTTGGCAATGCGTGAAGCGTGCAGGTACTCAGTTTGTACGCCACCTGGGTGCTGCAGCACAACATAGTTGCCGTTAAAGCGGTGGCCAAAGCCTACCCGCAGCACCTTACCGTCGGCAACAGCAAAAAAGGGAGTGCCGCGCGCGGCGCCAAAGTCAACGCCGTTGTGTGGCTTGTAGCGTTTTTGCACAGGGTGAAAGCGCCTGCCGTATCGCGAATTGATGCGTGTGAGCCGCATGGGGCTTTTGAGAAATGTCTTTTCGAGCGAGCCGCCGTTTTCATCGAAAAAGCCCTCCACTTTACCATCTTGCGATCGGTAGGAGAAGCCGCGGTATGTGCGCCCCTGGTTGACATATTCAGCCGCTGCAATCAGGCCATATCCCAAAGAGCTTTTGCATAGCTGCCATGAATCTTTTGTCACAGAGCAGGGGCGATTGGTTGAGCGCTTGTCTGTAATGATTTTAAAGTTATCCCCTGGGCGCACATCGCGGTAAAAATTGATCTGCCAACCGAAGATGCCCGTGGCCAGCTGATCGACCAAGCCGGCGTCTCCTCCTGCCTGTATGACCGAGCTGTAGAGGCTGCTGCTCACATGGCCGGCCAGCCCAACACGGTTTGATGTAACCGGCATCTGTGTGCGAATAATCGAGAAGGCATCGCGCTGGTTTTGCTCCTGTCGGCGCAAACGATAGTGTATGGGTGCTTCGTGCAGATGCGTCGTTCGTACCAGTTCAAACTCATCGATTTTGCCTGTTGCCTGGTTGGGACGTAACGAAAAAAGATCGCCGGGACGAATCGAGCGGGGATTCACCTCTTTGCGCAAAGCAGCCGCCAGATAGTGCACCTGCTGTGCGGAAACGCCCCAGCGTCCTAGGGCAGCTGCCAGGCTTTCGCCGGAGCGAATCGAGCCGCGTATCACATTGTGTTCGGCCTCTTGTCGATGCTGTGGTAGCGAATGAAGCTGGGCGGGGGTGCCATCCACATGGTTACCTATGTGCTCGTTATCGATATCTGTAACATTGTCAGCGATATCGGCAATAGTGGGATCTGTAGCGATCTCTATGGCAACATCTGCTGCATGGTTGGATGTTGACCAAAAACGGCTGATCGATAGCACTGCCACGCCACACAGTGCCACAAGTGTCAGCGGTTTGAGAAATCGCTCTTTTGTTTGAGGCGACAGCGGCTTGCGCCGTGAACGCGAGTGGTTGACCTGCCAATAAACATCATGCATCGTTTTTACTCCTAGCCATTAACTATAACCATCTAGCTTCTGGTGTTGTTCCTTTCAATCTCCTCTCTTTTTAACAAAAATCAGCAGCCGAGAAAAGCCGCTGCTGTCTTGCAAGATCTGTAAGTTGTGCAGCTGATTGCCCTGTAAACAGCTTGCTTGCTGCTGATATGGCGAAATTTCAAGCAGCACACATCCACCAGGGCGCAGCAGCAAACCGGCTTGCGACAAAATACGGCGATGGTGCCCCAAGCCGTCGGCACACTCTCCCACCAGCGCCTGCTCGGGTTCATATAGGCGCACATCGTCGGGCAGTTGGGCAAACTCTTGCCGGCGTATGTAGGGGGGGTTGGCAACAATGCAGTCGACATGGCGCATGTGTTGACAAGGTTGCAGCAGATCACCATGCACACACCGCAGCCGATCTTGCAGGCCATGCGCGCGAGCATTGTGCTGCGCCACCTGCAAAGCCTCTTGACTCATATCAATTGCCCATACAGTTGCCTGAGGCCGATGCAGTGCAATGCTGATGGCAATGCAGCCGCTGCCGGTGCATACATCGATGACAACAGATGGCCTGTTTTGTGGCAGATGCTGCAGCGCCTGCTCAACCAGCAGCTCAGTTTCTGGCCGGGGCGCCAGCACAGCGGGCGTTACGGCAATGTCGATGCCATAAAATTCTCTGTGCCCCAGCAGGTAGGCCATGGGTTCGTGTGCCAATCGGCGTTGCAGTAGCTGCGTGAACTGCTGCTGTTGTTGAGCGTTGAGCTGCTGCGACAAGCGGCCGTACAGGCCCACACGATCGGTTTGCAGCACATGTGCCAACAGCAATTCCACATCTAAACGGGCAGATGCGACATTTACTGTGTGCAAGGCTTGTGCTGCTTGTTGCAGTGTGTTGCGTATGTTCATATGCCCATTTTATCTGATTCTTCTTCTTTTTTGCGAGTAGCATTGTTGGCCGGTTTGATCAAGTTCTTGTTCATTTTTGACGTTTATTTGGCCAAAACCCCTTGTCGTCGGCCTCAGGTTGTTTTAGTATGCATTTCATGGCAGTTGCAAAGCCTATGAGTTTTGTGGAAACTGTTGCAACAGGAGAAAAACATGAAAAAAAGCGAGTTGGTTGAGTTCGCTGCTCAAGGAACCCAGGTAACCAAAAAAGACACCGAGCAGATTGTTGATCGTGTGTTTGAGGCCATGAAAAAAGAGGTTAAGAAGGAGGGCAAGTTTGCCTATCCTCACTTTGGTAGCTTGGTGCTGCGTAAACGCAAGGCGAGACAGGGTCGGGATCCGCGAACGGGTGATACGATTCGTATTAAAGCATCTAAAACCGTTGCATTTCGCCCAGCTAGCGCATTTAAAGAGTCGCTCTAGTTCATACACAGCATCAAACAAAACGGTTGAGGCGGACAATCTGGCGAAATGGTGTGGAAAAGTTCCTGCACCGTTTCGTGTGTCCAGCCTTTTTTGTTGACCGATTCTTGCTGTGTGAGCCTCCAAACAGGCTGCACAGCATAACAACATGTAGCTATGGCCACGCAACAAACGCAACAGCTATCGCCAGTGCCGCTGATTGTTTGTGGTGCTCATGGCAACATGGGGCAAGCTGTGCTACAGGCCGCACAGGGCATAGAGACTATCGAAATTGTTGCGGGGGTTGTTGCACCCCGCAGCCCGCAAACGGGCAAACAGGCGCAACAGCATTGGCCCTGGTGTCGACAAAACTTTACTGTACATAACGCATTGGATCAGGCGCTGCAGCAATCTCGCCCTGCGGCAGCTGTTGTGCTGGACTTTAGCGTCGCAGCTGCATGTGAAAAGCATGTGCAGCTATGTCAGCAGCATCGCGTAGCCTATGTGACCGGTGTGACTGGGCTGCAGCAGCCACAGCAGCAAGCGCTACAGCAAGCTGCACAAACCATTGCCGTGCTGCATGCTGCCAACATGTCATTGGGGGTCAATGTGCTGCAACTGCTGTGCTGTTTGGCAGCGCAGCTGCTGCCCGATGCAGATATTGAGATTGCCGAGCTGCACCATCGTTGCAAGCACGATCACCCTAGCGGTACTGCACTGTGGCTGGCACACAAAATGGCCGCAAGCCGTCAATGGCCGTCGGATTGCGTTTGTACACAGCAGCGACAGGGAGTTCGTAAGAGACAAGAGATTGGCATTGCCAGTCTACGAGGTGGTGATGAACGGGGATCGCATATGGTGCACATGCTGCTGCAAGATGAATCGATACAGCTAACACATCGCGCTGCTAGCCGTGCAGTCTATGCGCAAGGAGCTTTGCTTGCCTGTCAATATGTTGTGAACCAGACTGCAGGACAATACCATATGCACGATGTTCTTAAACCATTTTTGCGTAATAATTTACAGCACCTTCTTGACTCCATTTAAGCTGCGTGGGTATGAAAGCAGTAGCCCACTTCACTGCGTTGCTCTACAATGAGCATATGCTACAGTCTCACCCCAGACATATTGCTGTGATTATGGATGGCAACAGGCGATGGGCTACGCAGGCCGGCTTGTCGCATATTTATGGCCACCGCCGTGGCGCAAAAAGGGCGTTACAGCTGGTGCAAGCATGCCAAAAGCTTGGCATTCCTTACCTGACACTGTACGCCTTTTCCACAGAAAATTGGCATCGCTCCAAACAGGAGGTACATGATCTCATGCAGCTGCTGCAGCGTGTGGTACAGCGTTATGGCGATAAACTCATTAGGCAAAACAACATAGCGTTGTCGATCATTGGCGACCGATCACGGCTACCCAACTGCCTGCAGCAGCAGCTCACGCAGCTGTGTGAGCAAACAGCCAACAACAGCGGTTTGCGGCTCACCATTGCCCTATCGTACGGGTCTAGAGATGAAATCACCCGTGCCACGCGCCACCTGTGCCAAGATGTGTTGATGGGTAAATTGAAAATACAGGATATTCAAGAGGAGCTTATTGCAACCTATCTGGATACCTACCGCCTGCCCGATCCCGATCTGCTGATTCGTACCAGTGGTGAAATGCGTTTATCCAATTTTTTGCTATGGCAGCTGGCCTATACAGAGCTTTATGTAACCCCCACCTTGTGGCCAAATTTTTCGCGGTTGGAGCTCGAGCAGGCACTACAGCATTTTTATCGCCGCACACGGCGATTTGGAGGGGGTTTGTCGCGCATGAGCTCCCAGCAAGCTACGGCACAGCAGGTGTGTCAAAACGGTTAAAATACAATGGTCATCTATGCAAGCCGCCGTGTTGTTACAGCAGCAGCCCTTATTTTAACCACTGCTGTCGCCATCTTTTTGGGCAAGATCAGCACCATGTTGCTGCTGTGTCTCATGGGTGTTTTGGTGCAGTATGAGCTGACCAATATGTTGCTGGCAAACAGTGCAACGCAGCGGGGATTTGCTATTGTTTTGGGGCAGATTTTGCTGCTGGTTTGGTTGCGTTTTGCAAAGCAGTGGTACTATTTTGACCTATGCATTTTGCTGGCGGTTTTGCTGCTGTTGGCAGTGCCCGCAGGCAAGAGCTTGTCACGTCAACACAAACTTGGGCTGCTTGTTGGACTGATTTGTTATACCAGCCGAGGGCTTGCTTGTTTGTATTTGTTATACAGCGCTAGCACTGCTTGGGTGGTGCTGGTGTTGATCGCAACATGCTCTAGCGACACGTTTGCCTACCTGGTAGGGCGGCGGTTTGGGCGACATTCCCTTTGGCCAGCCATGAGTAAAAACAAAACCTGGGAGGGGCTGTATGCAGGCATGTGTGGCGCAGTGGCGCTGCCTGCGCTTACATGGCTGCTGGCCAGGTCAATGGACTGGCCAGCTTGGCAATATGTGGCTGCTTCCGATATGCTTGTTGTGTCTGTTATTTGTGCCGTGGTTGCACCGCTTGGCGATCTGTGCGAAAGCAAGCTCAAACGCATTGCACAGATCAAAGACTCGGGTCAAATTTTGCCAGGGCATGGCGGTATGTTAGACCGCATTGATGGTTTGCTTCCTTGCGCAATAGCCACTTGGGCATGGTTATGTGTAGTGGGGCAATAGTGGAGAGTTTTTATGTTTGACAACAATCGGCCATACTATCCGTGGGTAACCAACATACTGGTTTTTATCAATCTATCGGCTTTTATCTGGGTTCAGCGCGAAACACTGCCCAGCTTGTCAACCGACTGGTTGGCATTTGGTGCGGTAGAGCCGGTGCATGTGTGGTCTGGTGAGATCTGGCGATTGATTACAGCACAGTTTATGCATGCAGGATTGATACATTTTGTGTTGAACACCGTTGCCCTGTATCAAATTGGCAAGCTGGTGGAGATGTTTTTGGGCTCTCTTGCTGTAGGCATGATTTTTCTATCCAGCGGCATTGCTGGGTTTTGCTGCAGTCTTATCATGCACCCGGGGCCGGTTGCGTTGGGAGCATCAGCCTCTATTTTTGGCCTACTGGGAGCGCTATTGGGGCTGTTTGTTGTGATGCCTAAGCGCTTGCCCCACCGTGCTTTGTTGCGACCTTTGGCTATTTTGGTTGTATTGAATTTTCTGCTAGGTGAAATGTTTAACCACTGGACAACAGCACCTTTTCTTATTGACAACGCTGCTCATGCCGGCGGATTTGTACTGGGCCTGCTGTGGGCTTTTGCCCTGGCGCCACAATATTACCTCTCCTCGTTTGTTACAGCTCCTGCTTTGGTGGTTACCATTAGCGCTTTGTGTGGTGTAAGCATGGCAGCTGTTCGGCCCGATTTTCATACCGACTATTTTTTGTTTATGGGGCAACAAGCTCTCACGCAGGGTCAACTCAGCGCGGCTAAGCAGTATGCATATCGCCTGATACAAAAGCAGCCCGACTCTTGGCAAGCTCATGTGCTTTTGGCTCGCGTTGCAGCAACGCGGCGGCAGCACGATGAGACCCGGTTGCAACTGCAGCAGGCACTGCAGCAGTACCCCACGCACAACCGAATTGACCTATGGCACGACGCCTTCAACTTTTGGCAGCGACATGCCAGCCCGCTACAAGCACTGTTTGCCGACGAGCCAGGCAACGCAGCACTATGCCAATTTGCACTACAGCCACCCTCTGTTGCTGCGACAACAAAGCAGATGTTAGATCGCTGCGCTTGGCTGTCTCTCATGACACATGATCCCAACATACACAACCCCTCGCAAGCGCTGGTGTGGTCTAAACAAGCGACTGATATTGCCGGAGAGTCTGCCTCATTGATGTTGTTGCGAACCTTGGCAGAGGCTTACAAGCAAACAGGTGATCTCAAAGAGTCGCGTTCGGTGTTGCAGTGGGCTTTGCTGCAAACTCAGCCCACGCAAGAGGCCTTGGCTCAACAGCTGCTGCAGCAGGAGCGCTACATTACACGTCAGTTACGAAAAACAACGCCACCAACGCCGCTGCTGCCGGCATTGCCAGGCTCTCATTAGCGAGTTTGCCCTACTGTACCCTTAACCGAATATCGCAAGGAGAGCCCCATGAAAGCTAGTACCGAACCAAATAGCCGCGTTGTTAATTCACAAGGCCCCCTGCCGCGCGGTATGGACGATTTCGCCAAGGCGATCACACGGGGGTGTTGCCTGGTAGACAAAACGCCGCTGATCGGCCACATCCTCAATGGTGACGATGAGGTGACCCTCATCACCCGTCCACGACGGTTTGGCAAAACGACAAACATGAGCATGCTGCGCTATTTTTTCGAGACGCCGCCAGAGGGAACAAATACCAAAGCCCTGTTCGACGGGCTTTTGGTCGCCGAAGACAGAGCGACCATGGAGCATCAAGGCTGCTATCCCGTTATCAGCCTCACTCTCAAAAGCGCCAAGCTGCCCACGTGGGAGAGGGCATACGGCGAGCTGTGCCGGTTGATCTATGAGGAAATCCAACGCCATCCCCAAGCCTTAGATTGGCGGATCGGGGAGTTTGAGCGCATGCACGGCGACGCATGGCAACGCCTGCTCAGTCGCACCGAGGCAACGCAAGATGATTGGTGCCACTCGTTGCAACTGCTGTGCAAGCTGTTGACGCTGCAGCATAACAAAGACAACCCCAATCAATTCGCTTGGACGTACCCGATTGTGCTGATTGACGAGTATGATGCTCCCATACACGCGGCCTACACGCACTCCATCAAGCACGGTGAAGATCTGAACGACGACGAATCTCATTATGGCTGCATGATTGGTTTCATCCGCTCTTTGCTAGGCAATGCGCTCAAGGGCAACAAGTATCTGCACAAGGCGGTGCTCACGGGCATTTTACGCGTAACTAAGGAAGATATCTTTTCTGGTCTCAACAACCCCGGCGTTTACGGCGTGCTCAATTATCGTTTTTCCTCTTCCTTCGGCTTTACGCCACAGGAGGTCCGCAAGCTGCTAACGCAGCGAGGGTTGCAAGACTGCTTTGACGAAGTCGGTGATTGGTACGATGGGTACCGCTTCGGACGCGAGACAATTTACAACCCCTGGTCGGTGGTGAGTTATTTGGCCAACACGCAGGAGAGGGCGCAGCTATATTGGGTCAACACCAGCGACAACGCGTTGGTACATACGCTATTGCGTCAAGCAGACGCCGAAATGAAAGATGAACTGTTGCAGTTGCTATTGGATTCTTCAAAACAGATTGTCCGGCCGATTGTGGAGGAGCCGCCGCTGCGCAAGCTAACGGGATCGTCTGGCGAGCTGTGGGGGTTGTTGCTGGCCTCCGGTTACGCCACCTGTGACGGTGCCTCTCGCCCCCCCGAGGGCGGTTCGCAACAGGCCCGCTTGCGGCTGCCGAACGCCGAGGTCAAGAGCCTATACAAAGACTTGATCGAAAGCTGGTTTTCGCAAGAGCCGCGCAAGGAGCAAACCACAGGCATGATCAAGGCGCTGTTGGCCGGTAACGGTGATCTGTTCACGCAGCGACTACAGGCGTTTGTGCTAACAAGCCTAAGCTATTTCAGCACCAGCGGCGATGCCCCCGAGCGGGTGTACCAGGCCTTTGTATTGGGACTGTTGGTACAGTTGGAACAAGATTATCTTCTGCGCTCCGAGCGCGAGACAGGGGAGGGGCGAGCGGATGTGCTGCTGATTCCCAAACAGCCCAGCAAACCGGGGATTGTTTTGGAGTTCAAGCTAGCCGAGAGCGTTTGGGGGCAGCAGGATCAAACGGTTGTGCAGCAAGGTCTGCAACAGACCGCACAAGCGGCGCTGCAGCAGATCAAAAACAAGAACTACGCTGCCGAATTTGCTGACCGGCAATGCAGTTTTGTGCTAGCTGTTGGTGTGGGCTTTGTAGGAAAGCAGCTGGCCACCACGCATGAGCGGGTGTAGAGTTGGCGGCTGAGTGCTGACATTAGTATGAATTGCCGCTTTGTATTGGTCAGTGTTCGATGAGTTGGGGCAAATAAAATGCCTGCTGTGTGGAATCAAAAGAACCTACAACGGAACCCAAGGATTGACAACAACAATATCTGGAATATCTTGAAAATCCCTAGCATTCCGCGTTACTACATGTAACTTGTGCTGTAACGCAGTAGCAGCTATCAGTAGATCAATAGCTGGGATTGTCCTGGGGCATCGCTTTTGCAGCTCTCCCCAAAGCTGTGCTACTGGAAGATTGACCGGGAAAATTCTATCGCCAAACCAAGGTAGCAGTACCTCTTGCATCCAAGTTGTTAGCTCTGATTTTCGTTTGGAAGATTGTGGCAGGGCCTCAATTCCTCTGTAAATCTCTCCAAGGGACAAGACACTCACACACAATTCACTTTGCGGGGCTTGATTCAGCCACGTAAGAACATGTTGATTTGGTTCTCGCTTAGCGGACTCAGAAAGAACATTTGTATCTAACAGAAACCTCATAACTCAACGAGGCGTCCTGGTGACGGGTCACGTGTTAGATTGAGATCCATATCAACCAGCGGGGAGTTACGCATAATATCAACAAGAGAGGGTTTACGCTGGCAAAGGCGATTCCATTGTTCTTGTGTGACAATAACAACAGATATCTTGCGAGATGCTGCAATTTGTTGAGGCCCCTCGGCTGCAGCTTTTTTGACAACTTCATCTAGGTGGCTTGCAGCTTCTTTCAGTTTCCATACATGCATATTTGTAGATTAGCATAATCAGGCATGGGTGGCACAGATTTTTTCCCTTTTTGACAAGATTCCTACAAAAAATGGGCTTTCTACCTTTGTTATAAACCTGATGTGAACGGTTGCACATTTTTTTCTCTCTTATATTACAGCCAAACACCTCACCTGCGTCGAATCTGGGTATTAAAAAAATTTTTTAATTGAGTTTTGTGCGTAGCGCTTGTTGCATGGCTGCTAGTGGTGCGGCTGTGTCTGCCCATATTGCAAAACTGGCAGCCGCTTGGTGCAGCAACATGCTGTTGCCGTTAATCACACGAGCACTGCACTTAGCTGCTTGTTGTAGCAGTGGTGTGAGATGGGTGCCATAAATGATATCGTACACCACCTGTGAAGATGAAAAGGGGTGTTGCTGCGGCACAGGGGATTGGCTGGCGTGTTGGCCTGCCCCTACGCTGGTGCAGTTGATGATGAGATCAGCGTTGTGCATGCAGTGCCAGCCGGTTTTGTCTGCTGGCCATAGCTTGATGCAAGATTGTGGCAACAGCTGTTGTAGGCATGTTTGCAGCTGCTGCGCTCTTTGGGCGGTGCGGTTGATGATATCGATGTGCTGGCATCCCCGATGCAATAAGGCGTAGGCTACAGCGCGAGCGGCGCCGCCTGCGCCTAGCAGCACAGCACGAGTCGGTATGGCGATGCCTTCGTGCTGTAGGCTGTTGGTGAATCCGGCAACATCGGTGTTGTGGCCTATTAGCAACCCATCGGGCTGTATGCAAATGGTGTTGACCGCCTGCAGTTGCTGCGCTGGGGGGGTTAGCTGGTGCAGATGCGGCAGCACAGCTGTTTTGTGGGGCACTGTAACATTAAGGCCGCAATAGCCCTGCTGTTTGACAAGCTGCAACAGCTGCGGCAGCTGCTTTGTGGTAGCGCATGGCAGTAGGTTGTAGTGGCCCGATAAACCCAGCTGTTTGAGGGCAGCGTTGTGCATGGCAGGGCTGGGGCTAGCATCGATGGGGTAGCCTACCAAGCCCAATCGGTAAAACGGCTGCTGCTGGGTCATTGTTTTTGAACTCGTGCGCCTAGTTGATGCAGGTAGCGAACAAAATCGGGGCAGCTGTCGGCAATGCAGCCGCTGCCGCGCACGTGTGTGGTGCCGTGTGCGCACAAACCGGCCACCAGCAGCGCCATGGCCAGGCGGTGATCGCCCAGGCTGTCGACTGTGGCCCCTTTTAAGGCTGTGGGCCCACGTACCGCAAAACCGTCGGCCAGTTCGGTGATGTGCGCGCCCATTTTTTGCAGTTGCTGTGTCATGCCGGCAATGCGATCTGTCTCTTTAAACCGCAGCTCTGACGCCTGGCGCACCCGTGTTGTTCCTCGTGCTTGTGTAGCGGCCACTGCCAAAAGGGGTAGTTCATCAATAGCCGCCACCACCTGCTTGGCGCCAAGCTCAACTGCAGCAAGCGACGATGTGCGCCCTACCACACGCCCCCACGGCTCGTGCGCCGTTGTGCCCAAACACTGCCGCATTACCCTAGCGCCCATGTGCTGTAGAGTGTCAAACAGCCCCATACGGCTGCTGCTTAAGCCAACAGGGTTGATCGAAACCCGGCTGTTGCGACAAAGCAGCGCCGCTGTGATAAAAAAGGCTGCCGATGAGGGGTCGCCGGCAATACGCATCGACAACGGCTGCAGCGGCGCTTGCGGCGGGGTAAGTGTAACACAGTGCTGCTGCCCGGTGCCCACCCCGATGTAATGGCTGTGCAGCGTTACCCCCATGCTGCGTAGCAGATGCTCGGTATGTTGGCGGGTGCAGTGCGGCTGTAGCACGCGGGTAGGCCCGCTGGCAAACAGGCCAGCCAACAGCAAGCAGCTTTTTAGCTGGGCGCTGGCTACCTGTGTGGCAAAAGATCTGCCACAAAGCCCTCGACATGCGCGAATACACATAGGAGCTCGCCCCCTGCTACCCACAGCATGCACCCGCGCCCCCATAGCAGCTAAAGGTTGAACCACGCGCGCCATTGGCCGGCGGCTTAGCTGCGCATTGCCAGTGATCACAGCATCAAATCGCTGGCCCGCCAGCACACCGGCCAGCAGGCGCATGGTGGTAGCTGAGCCACCGCAATTGAGAGGATAGCAGCTGGCACGCAGACCGGTTAAACCGACGCCCTGAATGTGTAGCTGCGTTTTGTTGTTGCATGCAATAGATACACCTAACTGCTGCATGGCCCGCAGCGTGGCTAGGCAGTCTCGGGCCGGCAAAAACCCATCGATATGGCTGGTGCCTTGAGCCAAACTGGCCAACATCACCGCACGATGGCTCAGCGATTTATCACCCGCAATAGCGATACAACCGCGCAGCTGTGCCGGTCCTGTCACCTGCAGCACATCGCTCATGGATCACCCTTTATGGTTGGTGTGAGCTGTAATGTTGGTACGTTGTATCTCTCTCTATTTGCCAGGCTCAACCCTCCTTTAAATGGTATATAAAGAAATCTCATAAAAATGCAAGTTTTAGGTGTTTTTAACATGGGGAGCATGCCGATGCCATGGAAAGCTATGCGGCTTGGTCTGCTGCATCTGCCGCCGATCGCTGTCAGATAGCTGCGCTTTGTGCAACAGCTGCGGTCGCAGTAGCTTTGTGCGCACCAGCCGCTCGGCGCGCTGTGTTGCAGCAATACGCGCATGGTGGCCACAGCGCAACACATCGGGCACTCGCCTGCCCTCAAATTCTAGCGGTGCTGTATATTGGCTGTGCTCAAGCAGCCCCTGCTCAAAGCTGTCGCAGCGGCTCGATTGCGGATTGCCCAACACGCCCGGCACATAGCGCAACGTGGCATCTAGCATAACCATTGCCGCCAGCTCACCGCTGGTGAGTATGTAATCGCCAATCGAGATCACATCGTCGACATAATGGTAGATGCGGCTGTCGATGCCCTCATATCGCCCACAGACAAAGATCAGGTGATCCTGCTGCGCAAACCGCTTGGCATGGGTCGGCGTAAACGGCTCACCCGCCGCATCGGTGAGCACAATGCGCCGCTTGCCGCCGATTGGTTTGTCTGTGTTTGCCTGCGCTTGCTGCATGGCTGCCCGCAGTGCTGCCACCACCACATCTACCCGCATGAGTTGACCAGGCCCGCCGCCAAAGGGTGTGTCGTCGACCTTGCTGTGCTTGCCCAGGCCATGTTGCCGAATATCTTGCGTATGCACCGCCACCCGAGCGCTGCGCACAGCTCGCCCTATAATAGAGGTGTGCAGCATGGAGTGCAGACTATCGGGAAACAGCGATACAAATGTTACGGCCAGCTGTGTCGCTTGCTTTTGTGCCGATTTTGTTTGCGTTTGCTGTGTGGTTGCGCAGCCATCTGCAGGCATGATCGATCTCAACTCCTTTTGTTTTAGGGTATGCTATGAGCTGTGCAAGGCAACCATCATAGCCATACAGGCCTGCTGCAGGTGCGTTTTGTCGGGCGGAATCTCACCTATACGCAAGGCATGCAGTGCATGCAGCAGGCAATCGCACAGGTGCAGCAGGCCATGCAGTTGCAGCCCAAACAGCAGCAGGGCACGCAGGGGCAGCTGCTGCTGCTGCAATATAAACCGGTGATCACCTACACCCGCAGCGGCGGCAAAAAGCATCTGTTGCTGTCTGATTCTCGGCTAGCTCAGGCGCAGGTCGACCTGATACAGACCGACCGTGGTGGTGATGTTACGTTTCATGGCCCTGGCCAGCTGGTGGGCTACCCCATTGTTCCCATTGCCCACCACCATCACTTTGTAGCCATTGGTCGCTACCTACATGCGCTACAACAGGCACTGCTTGCAGCATGCAGCAGCATGGGGGTGCCGCACTGTACCCTTATGAAGGGCAAAACAGGTGTTTGGGTCTGCACCCCCAGCAAGCAACCGGCCAAGCTGGTGGCTGTAGGGGTGGGGGTGAATGCCCACGGTATCTCACGCCACGGTTTTGCTCTCAATGTGTGTGCCGATCTGCAGCAGATCAAACAGTGTATTGTGCCTTGCGGCTTGGCAGATACATCGCTTGCCAATCTGCATGAGCAGCTGCAACAGGCCCGCCAAAGGTTGCCATCGTGGCGTGAGCTGTGTGAAACGGTGGCAAACAGCATTGGGCAGCAACTGCAGCTACAGGTGCGCTGGCGGGATGATCTGTTTTGAAGGCAGACTGATGAGCTGTGTGATGCGCACCGGTAAAACAGGTTGTGCAATTAAATTTGCTGAAGATGGCTCTACGGCACTGCTTTTTTGGGTAACCACAGAATCAATACGCTTGTTTTCGCTGTGCAGGCTCCAGCTTGGATCTGTAGACTTGACAGCTATTATGTGGCTGGCTGTTTCTGTTTTGCAAACGCCTGCCACATTTTTGATGCAATGGGCTGCTGCGAGCGTTGGTTGTATTTGGCCGACGACTTTTGATCGTAGGGGGTTAATACCTTGCCATCAACGCGAAAGT
>JBCCEX010000003.1:0-24080 GCA_039030035.1 Myxococcota bacterium | reverse complement strand
TGTGCTTCGGAATTTATGCACCCGTTGGCTGGAACACCAAAAATGCGTTGAGGCAAATAAAATGCCTGCTGCGTGGAATCAGCTGTGGGACTTTAAAGAAGAACTGGTATGGAACCCATTTCATTGCTATAGCCACACACAATATGCTATATTTTGAGAGTGATTCTCAAAATCAAAAACAGGACCGGTCGCTTTAGCCGGCAGCTTGATCGTTGGGTGTTGCACCCTGTTATCGGTCCTTTATGTTTAGCTGTTGTCTGCTTTAGCCTGCTGCAGCTGCTGTTTTTGGGCTGTGGGCCACTGATTGATCTGTTGCAACAGAGGTTGCAAAGCTGGCAACAGCTGCTGCATCGGCTTTTTGGTCATACGCTGCTGGTCTCTTTGCTGGCAGACGGTATTTTAACGGGGGTTGGCAGTTTATTGTGTCTCACGCCGCTGATTGTGGTGCTGTTTCTGTTTTTGGGGGCTGTGCAGCAGTGTGGCTATCAGGCGCGTATCTCGCAGCTATTTGGGCGGTTGTTTGCACGAGCGGGGCTGTCGCCACAAGCTTGTGCGCCAATGATGGCTAGCTTTGCCTGTGCTGTGCCTGCTATGTTGGCGCTGCGCCATGTTGCTTCGCGGCGACAACGCTTAATTGCACTGTTTATTGTGCCGTTTTTTCCCTGCTCTGCGCGGCTGCCTGTTTATAGTCTATTTGTTGCTGCCTGCTTTGCGCATATGCCGTCAACACGATATGGCGCCATGCGTGTGGAGAGCATTGCGCTGTTTGCGCTATACGCCTTGGGCATTGTGATTGCTTTTGTCACTGCGTTTGTGCTGGTGCGCTGGTTTGCCCCCAATACCTCATACAGCAGCACAACAACCACACAAGTTGTACATCTACCTGCCTATCGACTGCCCAGCCCTGCTGCCTTGATTGCTACAGCTTTGGGGCATGTATGGGGCTTTTGGAAAGATGCCGGTACAATAATTGTAGCCATGAGCATTGTGCTGTGGGGGCTGTTTGTGTTTCCGCAGCATACCGCATTGGGGCAGATGACTGCTGACTCGCTGGAACTGAGCTACGCAGGCCAGTTGGGCAAAGCGCTCTCGCCTGTGTTTGGCTGCCTTGGTTTTGACTGGCGCATCTGTGTGTCGCTGCTGGCCAGTTTTGCGGCACGCGAAGCCTTTATTCCTACACTGGCTATTGCGCATGGTCTACAAAACGAAACGCTTAGCCATACACACACAGCTGCGCTGTATAGCCCTGCTACTGCTATGTCGCTGCTGGTCTTTTTTGCTTTGTCGATGCAGTGCATGAGCACATTGGCTGCCTGCAAACGTGAAACCAACAGCTGGCTATGGCCGCTGCTGCAGTGGCTGTACATGGCCGTAACGGCTTGGCTGCTAGCCTGGGTGACCTATCAAATAGCAGCTTGGGCCGGCTTTGCTTAACAAAATGGTGCAATAAAATGGTAGGGCAATATATGATTATCTTGTGTGTGTGGGGCCTGGCATTGGCCTATGTGCTGCAGCACCTGATCGCCAGCTACACCAAATCACCTTGTGGCAGCTGTAGCCACAAACGGGCCGCCACACAGCAACATAGCCACCGCAGTGTATCGCTTGGCGCATCGCTACAACGCGGCTTACAGCTGGTCCACCAACATGCTAAATCATCGCCTCATTGTTGATTTCACATCGGTGCAAGCACACTTGAAGATATGCGCTGTTAACACAGCAGCATTTAGGTTGCTGCTGCACGCTGCTGCAAAGCCAGCTGGCGAAAATGGGCCTTGAGCTGCTGGTGAAACGGCTGTAGCTGCCCAGCAAAAATTTTGTCGAGGTGGTGAATGGTGAGACCAATACGGTGATCGGTGCAGCGATCTTGTGGAAAATTGTAAGTACGGATTTTGTCAGATCGATCGCCAGTGCCCACCATATCGCGCCGCTGCTGGCTGCGCTGCTCTTGCTGCTCACGCTCGATTTTTTGCAACAGGCGTGAGCGCAGCACGGTCATAGCCTTGGCTTTGTTTTTCCACTGACTCTTTTCATCTTGGCACGAGGCCACCAACCCGGTGGGTATATGGGTAATCCGCACAGCAGAATCTGTTTTGTTGACATGCTGGCCACCCGCACCGCCAGCACGAAAGGTGTCGATGCGCAGCTCAGCTTCAGGAATGTTTAGCTCTACCTCTTGCGCCTCGGGCAGCACCGCTACGCTGCAGGCTGAGGTGTGGATGCGCCCCTGCGTCTCAGTTTGTGGCACCCGCTGCACCCGGTGCACGCCTGCTTCATATTTAAAGTGGCCATGGGCGCCCGCACCCTTGATGCTCACAACCACCTCTTTAAATCCGCCTTGTGTACCTGCCGAGGTACTAAGCAGCTCACAGCGCAGCCCGAGTATCTGGCCATAACGAATGTACATCTGCAGCAGATCGCCGGCAAATAGGCTTGCTTCGTCACCGCCGGCACCGGCGCGAATCTCCACCAGGCTGTTTTTGTCGTCGTTGGGATCTTGTGGCACCAGCAGCTCTTGCAGCTGCTGGTGTAGCTGCTGCACATGCGTATCTAGCTGTTGTAGCTCCTGCTTGGCCAGCGCTCGAATCTCTGGATCGCTGTCTTGTAGCAGCGCCTGATTGTCCTGCTGCTGCTGCACAGCCTCTTGCCATGCCTCATGCGCTCTAACAATAGGCTGTAGTTTTGCGTGCTCTTGGCCCAGTTCCTGCAGCTGTTGCAGCGATTGATCCGGCTGGATCAGCTGTTTTGTTAGCCACTCATAGCGCTGTAAGAGGGTATCGAATGCGGATGACATACAACTGTTACGCCTCGCTAGCACTCTGTTGCGGCTGCATCAATGCCCCAAACATCACCCGCAGTGCAAACAGCGATGGCAATACAACAACAGCCACAAATGCCAAGACCGGAACAGCTACCTCCCACATACCAACCTGTGGCAATTGCTGCGCAACCACCTGCACCTGCTGCTGCATGGCTACTTTGTCTCTTGACGTTGGTATCGCTTACGAAAACGCTCAACTCGCCCTTCGGTGTCGACCAGTCGCGCCTTGCCGGTAAAAAACGGATGGCAGGCCGCACATACATCAACGCTATAGGTTTTGGTGGAGCATGTTTCGTATTCGGCACCACACACACACGAGATAGTGACCGGTTCATATTTGGGATGAATATCTGGCTTCATTTGCTCTCCTTTATACACGCATACTGACCCTACCATTCAACCGCTTTTTGGCGCATTCGTCAATACATGCTCTTACCTTTTGTCTTGTTGGCGTAGGTAAAGGCGATCATTAAGTAGTTATGTAGCTGCACCTCAGGCCGAATAGAGGCCTCACGAATGGCGGTAAAGTTCCATGAAAACGACATCCACCGAATGGGATGCAGCGCCAACTGCGCAAAGGCATCCATGTCGATCAGTTTCCAAGCACTGCCGGCAATACGCTCTATGCCGTAGCGCAAATAGGGCACCAAAACGTCAACACCAGCACGATAACTTAACACCGTGTTCAATACATAGCCAACCACTGTGGTACCAACCTCAGGACCAAAATGGTATATATTATCAATTTCATCGATCTTAATCACACGCGACGCTTTGTCGACACCATCTACGACACGTTGGCCTTTAGCAAATGTCATCCATGCACCAAAACCGGCCCGCAGATCCCACGAAAACTCCTCCAGTCGCCAAGGTTGAAAAAACAGACCCGCACTTTCGCGCAAGCGCAGTGGCAAAAAGGCGGTGGTTAATCGCAAATTGTCATCCTCAATGGTTTCGATAAAGTTATCTTTCAAATCAGCTATCACGTAGTTGACCGGGTCTTCGCGGTTGTCGGTGGTTGGAAAAACCGCCGAACGTATACGCACACGATCAAACAGACCCATCCATGGCAAAAATCGGTAGCGGTAGATGGTGTCAAAGTACCACATATCTGAAGAGTTAGAGAAACCAGAGGCTGACGGCACAAGCACAAACTTTTCAAATATGGAAAAATCGGCAAACCATTCATGATGCTTGGTGACATATCCCAATCCCAACTCAAAATCGAGCCCCAAATCGGCATAGTAACCATCCTCTATCTCTAGTCGATTGTGGTTGACCGACCAACTGGGCGCTGTTCCAACTAAAATAGACCAGCGAAATCCCAAGTCATCCTGCTTTGACTTATCCTGCCCATCATCATCCCACTTCACAGAGTCCAGCGACGGCAGTTCATCAGACTGCTGCGCGTAACCATAACTAGAGAAAAGAATTCCTGACACAACAAATAGACATTTTCCCCAGCTTAGACGCATACAACCTCCTTGTCTTATCTAGACCAAACTAAGATTTAGTTCTACCATAAAAAACAAAAAAATAAAATAGACCAACCACGAAAACCACAAAAACCACGAAGACTATGAAAAGGCAAAATCCATTAACAGCAACACAATCAGCAACAAAACAGAAGTTGGAATTTATGCAGCTTCGTAAGTGTTTCTATAGTTAGAAGCAACAGCAAAGAGCATTATGCAAGATCCCTCAACTCAAGATCCATCCACTCGCTATGTGCTGCGCAGCGTTCAACCCGAAGACATTAACGATCTCATGGGTGTGGCTGTGCACCTCAACAGCCTCAACTTACGACCCGATCGCAATGAGTTGCAGCAGCGCATTGAACACTCACAAAACTCCTTCTCCTGTCGCATCAAAGATGCCATGGCACGCAACTACATGTTTGCCTTGTACGACACAGTAGATCATCGGGTGATTGGCTCTAGCCAAGTGACAGCCCGCCACGGCACTGCCCAACTGCCTCATGTCTCTTTTTGCGTGCAGCAGCAAAGCCACAGCTGTAGCAATCCCAACCGCCGCATCAAACATCAGGTGCTGCAGCTTTACTGGGATCAACAAGGATTTACCGAGTTAGGGGGCCTGGTGTTAGAGCCCAAACATCGCCAACATCCACGATCGCTGGGCAAGCAGCTGAGCTATGTGCGCTTTGTATGGATGGCAATGAACCCCAAGCTATTTTGCTCGCGCGTCATTGCCGAACTGCTACCACCGCGCAATGCGCAGGGCAATTTTGTCTTATGGGAAACAGTAGGCCGTCATCTTACCGGCATGTCTTATACACAAGCCGATGCGCTATCCAACAGCAACAAACAGTTTATCCACGATCTCTTTCCACACAATCTCATCTACACCTGTTTGCTCCCCCAAGAGGCCCAACAGGTGATCGGCACCGTTGGCCCACACACAAAGCCCGCCTACCATATGCTTACACGCATTGGCTTTCACAGCACACCCTATGTCGACCCCTTTGATGGTGGCCCCCACCTACATGCATGGCTGCATGAGATCACCCCATTTTGCCAAGCAAGGCAGGTGAAGCTGCAACTGACCAACAACTCACAAACCAGCGAAGAGCAGCCATGGGGCATCATCGCCCTGTGGCGCCCTCATGTGCACAACAGCACCCATCAGCAACCGCAATTTGTTGCCTGCACCGTGCCCTATACACCGCACGACAATGACTACATAATGGTCAAACAGCCGGTGTTAGATTGTCTGCAGCTGCAACCCAGCGAACCCGCCTGGCTGCTGCCGCTGTAACAAAACAGCTCGCCAAACAACGCCCTGTATCTTGACCAAGCGGCCCACAGCAACCACAATAGTGCATAGCCATGCCGGAGTGGTGGAATTGGTAGACGCGCCGGACTCAAAATCCGGTGGCCTTAGGGCTGTGTGGGTTCGAGTCCCACCTCCGGCACCAATTACAGAAGCATCACGATATCAGCGCTCGCCTATCGCGTCTGATTCTATCCCCCAATCGTCTGCAATGCCGCCGCATTGCTTGATCAATCGACGCTGCCTGGCTGTTAACCCTTGCACGCGGTCTAAGATAGCTCTCTGAAACGACAGCGACGGCTGCCCAGTGATCCACATCACTTTAACGTGTGTGTTCAATTGAGAAGACAGTTGCAGCAACCGCACTGTAGCTGCGCAGGAAGCAAGTACATTGCTATTCGGCGAAAAGCAGACCCCCGTGACAGCTTGAGTATGTCCTTGCAAAACTTCTAGAGCCCGACCACTGCTGACATCCCACAGACGCACCGTCTGATCATCACCAGCCGAGGCGAGCATACGACCATCTGGCGAAAAGCTAACGCTATTCACGTTTGCAGTATGTCCCCGCAAAACCCTAACGGCTTGGCTACTGTTCACATTCCACAAACGCACCGTCTGATCACGGCCGGCCGAAGCAAGCATGTTCCCATGTGGCGAAAAGGCAACACTTAAAACAGGCGATGTATGCCCTGTGAAAACCTTGAGAGTTTGGCCACTAGCTACATCCCACAGTCGAACGGTATTGTCGCTGCTAGCCGATACGATGGTTTTGCCCCCCTTCGGAGCAAAACTAATGCTATTGACATGTGAGGCATGCCCCTGCAAGACCTTGAAAAGCTGACCACTGCACGCATCCCACAAACGCACCGTCTGGTCTTCGCTGGCCGAGGCAAGCATATCTCCCTGTGGAGCAAAGCCAACGCTGTTCACGTATGAGGTATGCCCCTCAAGCGTCTTGAGAATCTGAGCCTTGTTGACATCCCACAAACGCACCGTCCCGTCAGAACCAGCCGACGCAACCATACTTCCATCTGATGAGAAACTGATGCTGCAAACTCCTTTATGCCCTCTCAACACCTTGAAGCACCAGCCACCTGTCACATCCCACAAACGCACCGTCTGATCATCGCCGGCCGCAGTGGCAAGGGTATCCCCGTCGGGCGAAAAAACAATGCCCGACACGCTAGCGCCATGTCCTTTAGCAAGCTTAACAGCTTGGTCACCAACACTCCATAAACGAACCATCTGATCGTCACTAGCCGAAGCAATCATGTTCCCATCCGGAGCAAAGCTCACACTATTTACCTCTGAAGCATGCCCCTTAAGCGCTGTAATAGTCCGACCGGTGGCCACACTCCACAAACGCACTGTTTTATCCCAAGAAGCTGAAGCAAGGCTGTTGCCATCGGGCGAAAAGCAAACGCCTCTTACTGAATTGGTATGCCCTTCAAAGATTTTGAGAACCTGACCACCGGCAACATCCCACAAACGCACCGTCTGGTCATCACTAGCCGAAGCAATGGTACCGCCATCTGGCGAGATGCTGACTGTGTTCACACAATCTTTGTGCCCCCGAAACACTTTGTGCATACACCCACTGCGTGCATCCCACAATCGAACAGTCTTGTCAGAACTAGCTGAGGCAACCATGCTCCCATCTGGCGAAAAATCAACGCTATTCACACCCGAAGTATGCCCCTTGAAAACCCTGAGAGCCTGGCCACTGCCCACATCCCACAAACGCACTGTTTGATCCTCACCAGCCGAGACAAGCGTACCTCCATCTGGCGAAAAACCAACGCTGGTCACCGCTGCCGCATGCCCTACAAACACCTTGAGAACCTCGCCACTGATGACACTCCATAGCCGCACAGTCTGGTCATAACCGACCGAGGCTAGCATCTTCTTGTCTGGTGAAAAGCTGACGCTGTTTACCTCTGAAGTGTGCCCCTCAAACACCTTGAGCACGCAGCCAGTTGTTACGTCCCACAATCGGACCGTGCCATCGTCACTAGCCGAAGCGAGCATTTTCCCGTCTGATGAAAAGCTGACGCTGTTAACATATGAAGTATGCCCATGGAAACGAGGAAACTCGTCAAAGCAGACTTTGTTCATCACCGCGCCCGTTAGTTTGGCTGCCACAAGGTTGGCTCTGCTAAGTCTCACACCGGACAGATCTGCGCCGGATAAATCGGCGTTGTCTAACACGGCACCATCCAACCGGGCATTGGGCACGCAAATGCCTTGTAAATCCCTGTAGCTAAAAGGGGTTCCAGCGGCATTGAGAATGGTTATGGCATTAGCAGCAGCAGTGGCCACTTGTGGATCTGTTTTAGACAATTCGATCCAACCAAACAGTTTTTCTTTGGACTGAGGCTCTTGTCTCACCCGTTCGGTCCACAGTAGCAGCAGCGCTGCTTCGTTAGTAAGCAAAAGGTCGTTAAATCGATTTCCCGTAATATGCCGCAAAATCACGGGCTGCGTAAGCTTGTCTCGCCAAGATGACTGCATCTTCTTGATCACATGGTAATAGCACCCTTCGTCAGTCCACTGCAGCGACGTGTCCACCTCGTCCTTTCCAAACACATAATCACAGATAATTTGCCGTAAGCCAGGGGTATGGAAAACGTCGCGCCACCATTTCCATGTCTCGGTCCACCTTAACCTCCTGCTTTTTTTCTCGGTAAAGTTACGCAAATACCCCCGAATCTCTTGGTCATCTATTCGAGCATTGTAAAGGATGTTTGGTGTTGGACTGGGTGATGGGCTTTTCTCCATGATACGTCTGCGTTTGCAAGGGGGCAATTTATTCCTCAATGGGTCCGGGGTTTCCTTGCCTAGCTTACGTTTACGGCCAAGAGAGCGTGCCGATGGGCTTGGCGACGGACTTTCTTCCATACCTCTGCAATTGGGAGAAGGCGATCCATCGCCATTGCATAGGGCTGCATCGCTATCGTCCAACGCATGGTTGGGATGAGCTGCCGCTCCCTGTCTCATAGTATAGGCCGGCGAGGCCACCAGTTGCAGCATCAGCACAGCCACTGCCCTCGTGTAGTTCTTTTTTAACAACATGCTTTTCTCCTTTGCTTTTTCAGCTATAAAAATATCCCCTCTAAAACCTGCTGCAACAAAAACAATCATTGACCGACAGAAAATGAGTGTCAACCCCATCATGCGCCTTAAGTAACTCGATAGCATTCAACTCTATGGTATTGCTATGAGTACCTTCAGGTATTATGGTGCACTCACCGAAGCCTTCACCGCCCTCATGGGCAAATAGGTAGAGCAGCGACGCAGTTTATCGAATCAACCGCTTTGGATGTGGTCAATCTGGATGTGTAACAGTCTACGTTGACTTGCATGGCGCCTACACCCTAGTGCGTAACAGCTTTTGGAGAGCTGTTATGCACGCTGGGTGAGATATTGATATATATTTGTTTATTGCTGCTGTAAGCTTTTGGCGATAGCTAACTGCAAGTCACTGTCTTCGTTATCTAAATCCATATTCACTTTAGGCTGGAAATCGTTGGTTATATTCAACAAACGTGGGTGTGTGTTCTCTGTTACACTGGTATTTTGTTCGGGCAGCGACTGAGAAGATTTTTGCTCCTTGGCAGCCAGCTGCAAAACTCCTACATTCCACATATATACACCACCTTGACCAGCCGCAGCTACCTGTTGACCATCAGGCGACACATCGACGCCAAATATATCTTTTTTAGGCCCTTTGAGCTCTGCTACTTGATCCCATTGTGTTGGACTCATTTGCTGCATACGCCATACCCGTACAATTTTATCGGATCCGGCAGAGACCAACCACTGCGTATTGCCAACAGGGGCAAAACGCACATCTTGCACGATTCCGGTGTGTTTCTTCAACACAGCCAGTTGCTCACCTGTGCTGTAGCTCCATATACGCACCTCTCCACCATCACCACACGAAGCAATGTAGCTACAATCGGGGGACACATCGACGCTTCTCACAATATTTTCGTGATCAAATGTGTGGCGAAGCTTGCCATATGGCAAGTCCCATACCCGCACTTTATGATCATCACCTGCAGCTACAGCAAAATTTCCCTTGTGAGAAATTCTCACCTTTCTCACTGGGTTGTCTGCGTCATTATGCAACATTTTTTGCGGCTGATCAACGCCCTGTTTCCACAGCAACACCTTGCCATCGTCACCACTTGAGATCAGCATTTCTTTGTTTATATCTGCACTGCGTACCCAATGTAGTGCATGACCCCTCAACTTTTTAACCTGCTGTTTACTTTGCAGGTCCCACACACCAACAGTCTCATCGGAGCTGCTTGTAACAGCAAAGCGTTTGTTAGTTGATAAAGAGATATCGAAGATGGGGTTATCATGCCCTGGCATCCGCTGAATTTCTCGGCGCGTTTCGGTGTTCCATAAGTGAATAGAGCGATCTAAACCACTAGAAACAAGCTGATCATTGGCAGTAAAGCGAACTGCTCGAGCCGTTGCGTCATGCTTTAACAAACGAGAAGCAATTGTTGGCTGCCTATCTTCCTTGTTACCCGCATCTACACCATCGTCTTTCATGTCCTTTTCATCGCTCCATCTTTTATTGCCATGCTGAGGAAAAAAAGCAGGAAGACTGCTTGTTGTAGCAGGGGTAAAGTGGGCTTGATCGGCCACATCCCATACGCGCACTGTCTGGTCACAGCTGCTTGAGGCGACCCAATTACCGTCCGCTGACATGCTCACACTGGTGATGTATGTACTGTGTCCTTGAAAACGCTTGATCTCTAAACCGGCTTCCACATCCCACACACGCACCGTATTGTCTTGACTGCCGGAGGCAACGCGCTTGCCATCGGCCGAAATAGCAACATCGTTGACCCACTCGTCATGCTCTGTAAACCGTTTGAACTCTACACCCGTTTCCACATGCCACACACGCACCGTGTTGTCATAGCCACCTGACACCACATATTGACCATCAGCCGAAATGTCCACACCTTTCACGTACCCTGTATGCCCCTCAAAGCATTTTTTCTTGCCGCTTGCTACATTCCATATAAACACTTTTTTGTCCATGGCCCCCGATACAATATATGCGCCGTCGGGTGAGATCGCTACGCTCTCAATGTATGAAGTATGCCCTTCAAAGCGTTTTATCTCTTTGCCGCTGTCTACGTCCCACAGGCGTACTATCCTGTCGTAACCCCCAGAAGCAACCTGCTTACCATCTGCTGAGATACTCACACTCTTGACCCCTGAAGTATGTCCCTGCAACCGCGCAATTTTCTTCCAGTTGTCCGCATCCCATACCGTAATGACCAGCCCAGAATCACTCGTAGCAATCCGTTTGCCGTCCGCTGAAAAGCTGACACTTGTGATCCCCGCGTCATAATCCTCAAAGCGCTTGATTTCAAAACCACTGCCCACATCCCACACACTGACCGACTTATCATTACCACCCGAAACAACCTGTGTTCCACCAGCCAAAAAGCTAACGCTCGTGACTGTTGCAGTATGCCCTTTGAGCACCAATTGCTCCGTGCGCGTCCCTTTTGCCTGCTCATCATCTTCTAGATTCATGGCCATGGCATTGGATGTCCCCAGCGCGCACAAGGCAACCCCTATCAGCATCTTTTGTTGCACAAACCCCTTTACCTGCTTTTTCATCTTTAAAAATCTCCCACATTTGTTAATTACCAACCTCAGCAAGGCACCCCCCTTACTGATGGTCTTATGTGTACGGCATGAACCTAAACATGTCAAGTGCTTAACTAGCCTGCCGCCTTTTTTTTCTTAGCCACTCTATCACCCAACAAATATTTTTGAACTTTTTTACCTCTTTACTCTTTAAAAGATAGCAACGCGAATTTCATTTAAGCAACACTCTCAGATTGGCTTAAAGCAGCAGCGATGCGGGCTTTATGATTTGAAATGATCGAAATGTCAAGAGACACAAAAATATATGAAATGGTTTTCTCTGCTTGGTTTAAGCTATCTGTACAAAAACCAGCGCTATCTATTGGCAACACAATTGGGCTTAAATGTTTTATCGGGGTGGTCAGATCGGCTGTTTTGGTACAGTCTAATGAGTGATGCTTTATTTGATTGCCACCGTTTGTCTGATTGCTGTATGTGCGGCTGCTGCTTTGGCCGGTGTGCTGCTGGGAATGCGGCGGCGGTTGCAAGAGAAGCAGCAGCAGTATGGTGATGCTAGTAGCCATTTGCAGCAAGCGCAAGAGCAGCTACAGCAGGAGCGAGTTGCGTTGGCTGCTTGTCAACAGCAGCTTACAAGCATGACGCAGCTGCAGCAGGAGTTGCAGCACAAGCAGCAAGAGGCACAGCAGTTGCAGCTGCAGGTAAGCGAGTGCAAGCAGCTGCTGGCAGCGCGGCAAGAGGCTATGCAGCAGCTGCAGCTGGCGCAAAAGCAGTTAAAAGAGGCGTTTGCAGCTACCTGTGCCGAGGCGTTGCAGCACAATAACCAGACATTTTTGCAGCTGGCGCAAAGTAGTCTTAAGCAGCTGCAGGAGAGTTCACATGCTGATCTGAACAAGCGTCAGGTGGCTATTTCGCATGCGCTAGATCCGCTCAAAAGCTCGTTGGGGCAGCTCAATGAGCAGCTTGGCCAGCTGGAGGTATCGCGCAAGGGGGCTTATGAGGGGTTGCGGCAGCAGGTGCAAAATTTGTTGCAGACGCAGCAGCATTTGCAGCAGCAAACGCAATCGCTCAACCAGGCGTTGCACAATCCAACGGCGCGTGGGCAGTGGGGTGAGCTGCAGCTGCGTCGGGTGGTGGAGCTGGCCGGTATGGTGTCGCATTGCGATTTTGTGCAGCAGCCGCACTTGCCCGATCCCCAGCGGCCGCTGCGGCCCGATCTGCTGGTGCATCTGCCGGGCAATAAGTGCGTGGTGGTCGATGCCAAGGCACCGCTGGCAGCCTACCTGCGCGCATGCGAACAAAGTGATCCGCAAGAGCGTGACAAACTGCTGCAGCAACATGCACGCCGTGTGCGCGACCATGTGCGGCAGCTGGCGCAAAAATCCTACTGGAGTCGCCTGCAGCACACGCCTGAGTTTGTTGTGCTGTTTTTGCCTGGCGAGAGCTTTTTTAGTGCAGCATCGCAACACGATCCGCACATGATTGAAACAGCGGCGCAGCAAGGGGTGATTTTGGCAACACCCACCACACTCATCGCCCTGCTCAAAGCGGTGTCGTATGGCTGGCAGCAAGAGACACTGGCACGCAATGTGCAGCAGGTGTCGCAGCTGGCCAAAACACTGCAACAGCGCATCGATACAGCGCTGCAACACTTTGGTAAGCTATCACGCCATTTACATAGCAGTGTGCAGGCCTACAACCAAACTGTATCGTCTTTACAAAGCCGCGTGTTGCCAACAGCACGTAAATTGGGCGAACTGGGCGGTGGCAGCCACTCGCTAGGCAATCAAGACTCCGATGCCAACAAGCAGTTGCATACTCAGCTACAAGAGATCGACACCACACCGCGCGCACTTGCTACAACAAAGGCGCCGCACCAAGATCGCACACACCCGCGCGATCACCGGCAAACCCATCATGAATAGCAACCGCTCACAAGCTTTGTACCAGCAAGCCTGCCAAGTCACACCAGGGGGGGTCAACAGCCCGGTGCGATCGTTTCAAGGCGTGGGTGGATCGCCGCTGTTTATGCAAAAAGGCCAAGGCCCCTACTGTGTCGATGTCGACGGCAACCGCTTTGTAGACTATGTGCTCTCGTGGGGTCCGCTGACACTAGGGCATGCCCACCCGCAGGTGGTGCAGGCGGTGCAGCAAGCGAGCGAGCAGGGTTTGGGATTTGGCGCACCAACCCCCGCCGAGGTACAGCTAGCACAGCTGTTGGTGCAGCAGTTTGCCTGCATCGATCAAATAAGATTTGTCAGCAGCGGCACCGAAGCAACCATGAGCGCCATTCGCCTAGCACGCGCCTACACCAACCGCTGCCTCATTGTAAAATTCAGCGGCTGCTACCACGGCCACGCCGATTGCCTCTTGGCACAAGCAGGCAGCGGCGTAGCCACCCTCAGCCTGCCCAACTGTGCCGGAGTTGCCGCCAGCAGTGTACAAAACACACTCGTTGCCCCCTTTAACCAACTCCGAACTTTGCAACAACTGTTTACCCAACACGGTCACGACATCGCCTGTGTCATTGTCGAAGGCATCGCTGCCAACATGGGCTTTGTACTCCCCAAGCCGGGCTTTTTACAAGGCATTCAGCAGCTATGCCAACAACACGGCAGCCTGTTTGTGCTCGACGAAGTGATGACCGGCTTTCGCGCCGCCCTCCCTGGCTTAGCCACACTATGGCAACTACAACCCGACCTCATCACCCTAGGCAAAGTGATTGGCGGCGGCCTACCTTGCGCTGCCTACGGCGGCAAACGCCCCATCATGCAACACGTAGCCCCAGTTGGCAACATGTACCAAGCCGGCACACTGTCGGGCAACCCCATTGCCATGGCAGCCGGCCTAGCCACACTCAAAGAGTGCTGCAAACCCCCCCTATTTGCCCACATGTCACAACTAGCACAACAGCTGGTTACCGGCATGCAACAACAGGCACAACAACACAATGTTGCCGTACAAACAAACAGCCAAGGCAGCATGTTTGGACTCTACTTTCTACGCTCCCCCTCCCACCAACAACCCGCCGTCACCGACTGGCACACGGTAAAGCGGCAGGTAGACAACAAACGATACGCCCGCTTTTTTCACTTCATGCTACAGCACGGATTTTATTTTCCACCCAGCGCCTACGAAGCGGGCTTTGTCAGCAGCGCACACACAGCACAGCATGTACAACAAACCCTACAAGCATTTAGCCGTTTTCTGGCAAAAGAGACAAAATAGCAAAGAACCGGCACCGCCGGCAGATCTCCTGAAGCGAGTAGCCCAGGGGAACTTCCCTCCAGGCCCTCTCTCCCCTGGGCTACTCGCTTTATAATACCAATCCTATAAAATAAGTTCTCTTTTATTCTTCCCGCGACATCAGGAATCCACCAAATGCGAGAACGAACAACGATTGGGAGGGATATCGAATTTGGTAATTTGCTTTATGGAATTGGTATAACAATGATATGATGTTTTTGTGTAGATATTTTTCATGCTTGGTTATGTGATTGGTGGGGATTTTGTTGTAGGCCAAAGGTTGGGAGCGTGAGTTTCACTATGTGACAAACTTTGTCGATTGGCAAAGTACTATTTAAGCCGGTACTCTACAGGTTTGTGCTGCTGTTGGTGTGCTGCAAACGAAAGGATCTGATCGCGCTGTAGGTCTACAAGCTTTTTGCCTAAGTGATAAAAATAGGTGTCATGTTCGCCCTTCAGTACGGTGGCGGGGTGTATGTAGGCAGCCCATTCACTGCAGGGCACAGATGTGCGATCTTCTATTTGCGGTAGGCACAACATGTGGGTTTTGGACTGCAATTGCTGCTGAATATGGCTGGGAGCCTTCTCAAATTCGTCGCACTCGTAAGAGGCGATCATACTGGCTTCGTCGCGTGCAAAAAGGGTGTAATCGTTGCCGGCTTCATCTACGAGCACAAAACAGCCGGTGTAGTCGAACAGGTAGTAGTCGACGATCTTGAGTTCATCAACAAAGCCTTGAAATAGGGAGATAAATGCCGGATCGTTAAGGGCCTGGTATTCGTAGTGGTAATCGCCAGCTTGTTGCAAAAAGGAGGAGAGAGAGAAAAAGTGTTTGTGCAGGGCATTGTTGACCAGGGTTTTGAGCCTTGCAATGGATTGTTCGATATGGGGCTGCCCGTCGACAAAAACGTAGCCGCTAATAATACCATCGTTGAAAGCTTCGGTGGCTTCGGCGGCCCTAAGTACACGTGTCCAGAGAATTTTATGAATGTGGGCATGGGGCATGAGCCGGCACAGTTGAAGCCCATCGGTGTCGCAGGCAAGGTCATGGTCTGTAACCATCACAGCGATTTGATCAAAACGGGTAGGGCTATACAGCTGGTGGTGCAGCTGTGGCACAACGGTGCGGGTCGCTTCGTCGAAGTCTAGGGCATGATCCCAAGTACTGGTAAAGGGTTGGGGCCGGTATTCGTCTTGCAGGTAGTCAAGTACCGCTTGCGGCTGATTAAATACCAATATGCGACAGTGCAAAGAGGTCAACTGCCTCGCAAGGCTGCGTGCACGATCGGTGTGATCATCAACCAAGAGGATTGTGGTGGGGTGTCTACAGCAGGGTAGCCGATTATATTGCATTTTTATCTCCTTTTATGTGATATGTTTACATGTAACGCATGGGTATATTTTGTCAACATGAGTGATGTGTTTGCTGTAGTTCGGTGTTTTTTGAAGCGTATGGGGATTGACATAGCGGGTTTCAAATGACAATAAGATCATTTGTACCTTAAGAAGATCGGTTTTGTAAATGATCGATCATTTTGCGTCTATTTGTAGGAGGTTGCTGAGGCGTGTCATCAAATAGATTGATGCAGATCATCTTTGCCTTACGAAAAAACATTATCGATCTCATCGCATCCACAAAGCTGGTTCATATTACCAAAAAATGATTTTATCAGACAGTTTGCTCAAGTTAGGCGAACAAAAATAGCCAAGTAAAATTGAGGCTGCTAAGTTCAGGTCGCATCGCGCTTGGGCGACACAATAAGGCAGCTCAGAATCGGTGTCTTTACCTTTTGCAAACAGTGTGCCATTCTTGCAAATATGGTGGCGATAACATGGAATTTTTGTATCGCATGGGCATTGGAGAATGAATCAATCAATTGAAGCTCGACGAGGCAGTTCGCTTTGTGGATCTGCCATTGCCGGTTAAATTTTAAACTGTTCTTATGATATTTCGCTCTCGATCCATCTGCCTGCTGCTGGCAGTTGCTGTCGCCGCCATGGGATGGTTTGCGGTTCCGCCTGGTTTGCAACCGGCTGCTTGGCGCCTGTTTACGATTTTTATGGGCACAATTTTGCTGGTTGTGCTCGATGCCTTTCCCATTGGTGCTTGTGCCCTATTTGGCTTAACAGCAGCAATTGTACTGCGTGTTGTGCCGTTTGAACAGGCTTTTAGTGGATACCACAAACCGGTTGTGTGGTTGGTGCTCACCGCCTTTTTTATTTCACACGCTGTGGTCAAAACAGGTTTGGGTCGGCGCTTGGCTTGCTACCTGATCTGTCTGCTGGGCAAAAATCCACTCGGCTTGGCCTATAGCATCACCCTCACCGATACAATTTTGTCACCGGCAGTTCCAAGCTCAACAGCTCGATCGGGCGGTGTTGTGTTTCCAATTGTTCAATCCTTGGCCAGCACGCTGCGTACGCACGCAGCGCAAACATCCGATAACAGTTTAGCTGCCTATCTCATGTTGGTGGGTTTTCATGCATCTGTCATCTCCAGCACGCTGTTTCTTACAGCCATGGCATCCAACCCGCTGGCGGCGCAGTTTGCAGCGGATGTTGACATTCATATCACCTGGTCAACCTGGGCTTTGGCTGCCTGTGTACCTGGGCTTATAAGTTTGTTGCTGATGCCGTTGCTGCTTTTTGTGCTCGCACGGCCTAGACAAAACACAAACCATGCTCGTGATATGGCGCGCAGCAATCTGGCAAAAATGGGTGCCGTAACAAAACAGGAAAAACTGGTTATCGTTGTATTGGTGCTGCTGCTATCGCTATGGACAGTAGGCCCTTGGTTTCACATTAGCGCTGTACAGGCCTCTTTAATGGGGGTGGTGGCGCTGCTGTTGCTGCGGGTTTTTTGTTGGAGCGACATGACCGGTTTGGCAAGTGCCTGGAGCACCTTTGTTTGGTTTGGCGCTTTTCTCTCTTTTGCAAATAATCTGAGCCTCAGTGGTGCCACCTCTTGGTTTGCGCAAGGGGTTAGCAATATTGTGCAGCCGCTATCGCCCACAACAGGTTTTGTTGTGCTATGTCTCATGTTTTTTTATGCACACTACGTGATTGGCAGCAGCACCGCTCATGTTGGTGCTTTATATGCACCTTTTTTACTTGCAGCAACTCAATTGGGGGCTGCGCCGCTATATGCAGCGCTGTTTTTGGCCTGGTTGGCAAGTTTGGCAGGCTGCCTCACCCATTACAGTTTTGGTCCGGCTCCTATTTGGTTTGCAGCCGGTTTTGTGTCGCTGCAACGCTGGTGCTCGATTGGATTTTTGATGAGTATTTTCCATCTGCTTACATGGGGCGTGGTCGGAACACTCTGGTGGCAGCTGATTGCCGCCGTTGTTTAACGGCTATCTTATAGGTGTGTTAGCATACACATGAGGCAGCGACAACAAACATAGGTTAGGCAGCAAATGGATAGTGCATTGTACGATTTGGTGGTGATTGGCTCAGGCCCAGGTGGCTATGTTGCAGCGGCGCGGGCAGCTGCGTTGGGGCTGCAAACAGCTTTGGTAGAAAAAGACAGCGCCCTAGGCGGTACCTGTTTGCATCGTGGCTGTATTCCCACCAAGGCGTTGCTGCATGCCGCAGATCTATACAGCGATATGCAGCATGCACACCAAATTGGCATGACAACAAAGGGTGTGTCGGTCGATTGGAGCAAGATTCAGCGCAACAAGCAGCGCATTGTCGACACCAACGCCGGTGGTGTACAGCATTTGATGAAAAGCCGTGGTGTGCAGCTGCACAATGGCTTTGCGACGCTGCAAAGCCCAACGCAGGTATGTGTGCAGCCAACCCAAAAGGGTAAACCCTACACGCTCAATACCAAACATGTGCTGCTGGCTGTTGGCTCTACACCACGTGCGCTGCCCTTTGCGCCGTTCGATCAGAGCAGCGGTCGCATTTTGAGCTCCGATGGCGTGCTGCAGCTGCCTGAAATTCCCGGCTCGCTGGCTATTGTAGGGGGCGGTGTGATTGGTGTGGAGTTTGCCTCTGTGTATGCACGCTTTGGCTGCCAGACAACCATATTAGAGGCGACCGATCGCCTGCTACCCACGGCCGATGAAGCCTGTAGCCAGGAGCTGGCAAAGCAGCTCACACAGCAGGGTATTCAGATTCATACACAGGTGCAGCTGCAGGAGATCAACGCCCGCAAGCAGTCTGCTAGCGTCAAGTTTGCGCAAGCCAATGGCAAACAGGCGGTGTGCAAGGCGCAATATGTGCTGGTGTGTATTGGCCGAGCACCACTTACCGACAACATTGGGTTGCAGCACACCCAGCTGCAGTTAGACAGCAGAGGGTTTGTGCAGGTCAACCCCTACATGCAAACGCATCAAGACAACATTTATGCCATTGGTGATTGCGTTAACACCCCCTGGCTAGCACATGTAGCCTCAGCCGAAGGCCTGCTGGCGGTTAACCACATGGCACAACAGCCAGCCGCACCCCTCAACTACGATCACATGCCGTCGTGTGTGTACAGCGACCCCCCCGTCGCACAATGTGGCCTCACACAACAACAGGCACAGCAGGCGGGCTATAAGGTGCAGGTGAGCCAGTTTCCGTTTGCCCGCAGCGGCAAAGCCAGCATTTTAGGCAAAAAAGGAGGCTTTATTAAGCTGATAACCGACACCCAATACGGCGAAATTTTGGGTGCACACATTGTTGGCCCACAAGCCACCGAGCTCATTGCCGAACCCGCTTTTGCCATACAGCTAGAGGCCACTGTTGATAGCTTGGCAAGCAGTGTGCATGCACACCCTACCTTGTACGAGGCGATCTACGAAGCTGCTTGCATGGCTACCGGACAGGCGGTGCACGGGTAGGGTTTGTTTGGCAGCAGTCAGTTCCAAGACAGCTCATATCAATTTCACCAAACAAGTTAACAAAACATCATGCTTGCCAAAGCGAATTGCTTAAGCAGAAATTGCATGCTAGAGTTTATTTATAACAGATTGTCAACAAAGGAGATTGCGCAGTGGCCATTTGGGTCGATGACAACACACGCGTTTTAGTACAGGGGATTACAGGGGCGGCAGGTAGATTTCACGTGCAACAAATGCTGCAGTATGGCACACAAATTGTAGCGGGTGTAACGCCAGGCAAAGGGGGGCAGAGTGTTGAGCAGGTTCCTGTTTTTGATACTGTGCAGCAGGCTGTCGACGGCACGCAGGCCAATACCAGCATTGTTTATGTACCGGCGCCCATGGCGGCCGATGCAGTGTTGGAGGCTGCGGCGGCCAATATCAAGTTGATTATCTGTATTACAGAAGGGATTCCGGTTGTCGATATGTTGCGGGTGCAGCGGCAGCTGCGTGGTAGCGGTACGCGCCTGATTGGCCCCAACTGTCCGGGCATTATTACGCCGGCTGCGCGTTGCAAAGTGGGGATTATGCCGGCTAGCATTCATCAACAGGGGCATGTGGGTGTGGTGTCGCGCTCGGGAACACTAACATATGAGGCGGTTGATCAGCTGACGAAGCTTGGTTTGGGGCAGTCTAGCTGTGTGGGTATTGGTGGAGATCCCATTATTGGTACGTCGTTTGTGGATGCGCTTGCGGCGTTTTACCAAGATGCGCAAACCCACGCTGTGGTTATGATTGGTGAAATTGGCGGCAGCGCCGAACAGCAGGCGGCTGCTTGGCTGCAGCAGCATGCTATGCAAGGCGGCAAGCTGAGCAAGCCGGTGGTTGGTTTTGTTGCAGGTAGCACGGCGCCTGCGGGCAGGCGTATGGGGCATGCGGGGGCTATTGTGGCCGGCAGCGAGGGCACGGCGGCACAAAAGAGCGAGCAGCTTACGCAAGCCGGTGTGGTGATGGTCGACAATCCGGCTGAAATTGGTAGCACCATGCAACGTTTGCTGCAGAACTAACAGCAGCCGGCACAGCTGCCGCACACACTGTCAACAACTGAAGCTGTTGAGACTCAAGCCAACAAGCAGGCTGGTATTATGCCTGTGCCTGCTGTGTAGTAGCTTGAATGGGCTGCTGCTTGGGGGCCTCTTTGGCTGCTTGCAGGCCAGACTGTTGCCGAATTTTTTGTTCGATCTCCTGCGCCATTTGAGGGTTGTCGACCAACAGTTGCCGCACATTCTCTTTGCCCTGCCCAAGGCGTTTGCTGCCGTAGCTCATCCATGTGCCGTTGCGGCTAAGCACGCCCAGCTGCACACCGTGATCAATCAGCTCACTTTGCTTAGCAATGCCTTGACCGTACAAAATGTCGAACTCCGTTTCGCGAAATGGTGGCGCCAACTTGTTTTTGACCACACGCACACGCGTGCGGTTGCCGGTCACCCGATCGCCATCTTTAATGGCGCCAATGCGTCGCACATCGAGCCGCACAGAGGCATAAAACTTCAGCGCGTTTCCTCCTGTGGTGGTTTCGGGGCTACCAAACATCACACCAATTTTCATGCGCAGCTGGTTGATAAAAAAGATACAGGTACCACAACGCGCTGCGGTTCCGGTGAGCTTGCGCAGTGCCTGGCTCATCAGCCGCGCCTGCAGCCCTACATGGGTATCGCCCATCTCTCCTTCGATCTCTGCCTTTGGCACCAAAGCGGCTACAGAGTCGATCACCAAAATATCCAGACCATTTGAGCGCACCAGCATGTCGGCAATTTCGAGCGCCTGCTCACCGGTATCGGGTTGCGATACCAGCAGCTCATCGGTACACACACCGAGATTTTTGGCGTAGTTCACATCCAATGCATGCTCTGCATCAACAAACGCTGCCGTGCCGCCGTTTTTTTGTACCTGTGCAATGGCATGCAGCGCCAGGGTTGTTTTACCGCTAGATTCCGGCCCATACACCTCTACCACACGCCCCTTGGGATACCCGCCCATGCCCAAGGCCGTGTCTAAACCAATAGAGCCACTGCTAAATGTCTCCACATCGTTCCACAACGCTTTGGCGTCACCCAAACGCATGACAGATCCTTTACCAAACTGCTTTTCGATACTGTCTAGCGTCAATTTAAGCATCTCGGCTCGTTCTTGCTCTTTCGTGTTTTTTCCTTTTTGCGACAACTGAGTCCCCATTTCTGCTCCCTCCTTAGGCAGCCTCATTATAAACGTTCTCATTATGTATAACACACCGCGAGCGATAAAAATTCCCCTGCCGCAAAATATTTTTGCATCAACTGCAATAAAGCCTTTCACTACCGTTTGCTTTTTTGCTAATCTTAGAACATGAGAATGTCTGCATATCGTGTTTTAGCTGCTGCCTTGTGCATGCAGTCTGTTTTTGTTTTGGCAGCATGTTCCGCTGCAAGCGCACTGCAGCGAGGCGGCATACCGTCGACAACGGCTGCCTTGGCGTCGCAACCGCAACAGCAGTCGCAACGCTGTTTGCAACCGCGGGTGTTGTGTTTTTCGGGCAGCTCACGCAAGGAGTCGCTCAACAAAAAGCTAGCGATGCTGGCTTGTAAGGTGGCACAGCGCCGTGGGGCGACGGCCACCTTTATTGATCTCACAGATTTTGACATGCCTATCTACAATGGTGATGATGAGGCAAAACATGGCCTGCCTGCCGCTGCTGTTCGATTTAAATCGTTGCTGCAGCAGCATGACGCTTTGATCATTGCCTCGCCCGAGTACAACGCTTTGCCAACACCTCTTTTGCTCAACACACTCGATTGGGCATCGCGTCCGGGTCGCACAAAAGAGCGTCATGCTGCTGCGTTTGCCGGCAAAACAGCTTTTATTGTTGCCGCCTCTCCAACATTTATGGGTGGACTACGTAGTGCGATGCATCTGCGCCCTTTCTTGGGGGATTTACGTATGGTGGTTGCGCCGCGCTCTTTTGCTTTGCCTCGTGCCCGCACTGCATTTAACGAAGAGGGTGAATTGATCGATGACAAGCAGCGCAATAAGTTGGAGATGATGATCAATGGTTTTGTTGATTTATCGACAAAACAGCTGCAAGATAGCTGCTCTAGATAACTATTTTTGATGGTGATTGCACATATTGCTGCGTTGGTTCGTGTGGAGTCACTTCATGCGTTGCATTGCTTGCAGTGATGCCGATTTTCTAGAGAAAATTCCATTTTTTACCTCTTGTGCGACCAGACCAAAAGCGGCGGAAAAAGAGTTTAATTTACAGGGTAATGTAGTTTGCTGATTTTGTTGATTTTTTTGGTGAAATTTGTATGACAACAGCCCTGCTTTAGGTTTGGGTTGATGCAGCTAAAATCATGTTGGATGTGCAGCAAAGTTTTGCTATTGTGAGCAGATAAAAGTAATTGATTGTGCCCACGGGCTTTGACAAAAAAGGCTCTGATGCAATACAATTAAAATAGGAAGAGACCTGAGGTAAACTTTATGAGAATTGCAATGGAGCCCAATTATAAGCGCTTGCGTGTAGATACAGAATTTCCCGAACCCCGCCTGATAGCGCGAGCTGTAGCGATGCTAGCAAAGGGTGGGGTGATCACCTACCCGACAGATACCAATTATGGCATTGGTTGCGGCATTGATCACAGCGATGCTATCGATCGCATTTACCGGTTGCGCAATTTAGACAAGGAGCATCTGTTGTCGTTTATCTGCCCCGACTTGTCGGATATTGCGCGGTATGCCCTAGTAGAAAATGAGGCCTACCGTATTATGAAGCGCTATCTGCCCGGCCCCTACACCTTTATTTTGCGAGCCACTCCTGAGGTGCCGCGTATTTTTCAATCAAAGCGCAAAACGGTGGGTATTCGTGTGCCCAACCATCCTGTTACACTTGCTTTAGCGCGTATTTATGGTAAGCCTATTGTGTCTACGTCAACACATTTGGGAGATAGGCTGTTGAGCAACTGTGAAGAGATTAACAACCAGTTTGGTCACGGCCTTGATTTGATGCTAGACGTTGGCAATATTGTTAGCCGTGACTCATCGGTGGTGGACTTAAGCGGACCATACCCGGTAGTCAAGCGTGTAGGAGCAGGTGATGTCAGCTGGATTGCCGTGTAGTTTGTTGTATCGTGTCGTTCCAATATGTTTATGCTTAGCAGGCCTGCTAACCACCGCAGCCTGCTCAGGCGGTTCGCCCAACTCCTGTGAACGGCAACGCGATTGTTCAGCCGGCACCTGGTGCTCACCCGACAGCAAGGTGTGCATCGAATGCTTCGAAGATCGCCACTGCACAACCCCACAAGCAGCCGGATTTTGCTGCCGCGGCAGCTGCATCGATGAACAAAATGCTGCACAATACTGTGGCTGTGGCGTCAACCGCAACGATCACCCAGGCGTTGTTTGTGCGACAGATCAAGTTTGTGCACTCTCTGAACAAGAGGGTGGTGTACCAAGGAGAGTGTGCCAGTAACCAGGCAGCTTACCAACAACCGCACCAGCCATGCTAACATGGCAAGATGAACGATACCGTGCAAAATAGCCCCATTGTCAACCCAAGTGGCAAAATACCGGTGGGCGTGTCAGATTTTGCCAAATTAAGACAAGAGGGTTACTGCTTTGTCGACAAAACGCTGTTTATCAAAGAATTCCTCGATATTGGCGGTGATGTCACACTCATCACCCGCCCGCGACGCTTTGGCAAAACCATCAACCTCGATATGCTGTGCCGCTTTTTG
>JBCCEX010000002.1:0-24270 GCA_039030035.1 Myxococcota bacterium | reverse complement strand
GCACACCGTAAGTACCGGGGTTGTTGAGTTCCGAGAAGATATCCTCTTTGGCAACGCGTAAAATACCGGTGAGCACGGCACGATGTAAAAAATGGCCATCTTTGAGACAGTCGCCCAGCAGCCCTTTCATGAGATCGCGCATATCTTTGTAGTAGTTATACTGATAGGCAGCCTGCATAGGGGCATCGTATTCGTCGATGGCCAGCCACGGTTTCAACCCGTTGTGCTTCAGGGTGAGCAGTCGAGTAAGAATCAGAAATGTCGCTTTACACTCATCGGGCAATGCCTGTTCTGCAACCACCTTATCTAGTGCGCGCCGCTGTGGTTCAGCCAGTTGCTCTACAGGAGCCTCTTGGCAAATTTCGGCAGTCAGATTGGCCAATAACGCGCGCAAACGTCTGAATGCCGCCTGCCAGTTACTCTCTTTAATGGTTCGAAACGAGACGAATAAGACCGGCCGCTTGCCCCGCTCTTGTTGATATTGCTGCGGCGCTTTGCTAATGGCCAGCCCTGCAAATAGATCCTCTTTGTCGCTGGCCGGCTGGCGCAAAAAACGACACAGCATATCGAGATTGATGGTTTTACCAAAGCGCCGCGGGCGGGTGATGAGTGTGACCTTACCGCCAACATCAAGAAACTCCTTGATAAAAAGCGTTTTATCAACAAAGCAATAGCCCTCTTGCACCAGTTCAGCAAAGTCAGATATCCCCACAGGTACTTTGCCGGTCGGATTGATAATGGGGTTGTGCTGCACGGTGTTATTCATACCCACTATGTTACATCATAACGCCAACTTATATCTATTTATGTAATCGCATTGGCGCGATCATGGCCTAAATGTTGCATATTGTAAGTCTTCCGTTGCTAAGCAACAACACAGCGTTCACAAACAGGGCCGGCACATAGCCTGGTATGGGCAGCGAAGGTTGCACAAAGCTGTTCCACACTGCGCAAACAGCAAATCCAATGCAGGCAGATAACAAAAAACGTCTGGGGGTACTGCGTATGCCCCAAAAGCCCAAAAAGAGGGGTAGAAAAATGCCCGGCAGCCAAAAATTCATGCTGCGCAGCAGCAGGGTAATCACACTGGCACCATCGCCGGTTAAAACAACCGACAGCAGTGCCAGTAGAACCATGCTGCCACGCGCACAGCGTACCTGCATCTGTTGCTGCATGCGCGGTACAAATAGGGGAACCAGCACATCATGCACCAATGTAATGCTGGCGGTGTGCAAAAACGAGTCGCAGGTAGACATCATCGCTGCCAATAGGCCGGCAATGACCACACCACGCACACCGATGGGTAAAAAGGCGTTGACAGCAACCGGCAGCGCGTGGTGTGAGGTAATGTGGGGAAACAGGCAGCACACCAGCAAGCCGATTAGGCCAACAGCAGCTGTGAGCAGCAAACGCAGTAGGGCATTGATCTGTAGCGTTGTTTTTGCCTGTTGTGCTGCGCCTGCTAGTAGTAGCCGATGCAGTGTGGATGGGCCCAAAACTGGTAGGCAAAACACAAACAGCAGCGGCAACCACTGCCACTTGCTGGCTGCGGTGGGAAACAGCTGCAAGTGGGTGGGCGGCAGCGCCTGTACAAATTGGGTCCAGCCTCCTATGTGCAGCCAACCAAATACCACCAATAAGCAAATACTTATCGCTGTGGTGGCCAGCTGTACAATATCGGTAAAGGCCACAGAGCGCATGCCGCCCAAAGCGCTATATAGTGTAATAGATAGCATGCCACCCAAAGCGGCTTGCTGTGCACTTACCCCTAACAGCACCTCGCTAATAAAGCCCAAAGCAACAACCTGTACGCCAACTGTAATGAGGCAGACCATGACTGCGGCAATACCGGTGAATACCCGACCGGCAGTACCATACAGGCGCTGCATGATATCGCCACAGCTGATGCAGCCGGCAAAGCGCTGCAGCCGTGGTGCAATCAAAATGGCTAACAGTAGATCCGATAGGGGAAACCCGACACAGCAGACAAATGTATAGGTGATGCCCTCGCGAAAGCTCCACTCTGCCTGCCCAAGTGTGGCCGACGCACCAATTGTGGCTGCACCAAATGTACCAACCAGCAGCCAGGTGGTATGCTGCTTTTTGCCCAAAGCAAACCGCTGTAGGTTTTGTGCGGTATCTTGGCGGCTGCCAGCAAGCCCAACGGCCAGCACAGCTGTAACATGCAGCACAACAATCAGCAGATCAATCACCGCATATCCTCTGGTGGCTGAGTTGAAGATAGTTGCAGCGAGTTGGTGCCTGCAGCAGGGTTGCCCCTTGTGTGTTGCTGCACAAAACGCACCAGCAAAAATACACATGCATTGCACAGCATGGCTGGCAAAGCTGCAAACAGGGGCAGCTGTGTGGCAATAGTGGTATAGGGCCACAGCAGCCAGCAAGCAGCCCCTGCAACACAACAGCACAGTAGCGCAGTTTGGCTTGCCTGCACACCCCACAAACCAAACAGCAGCGGCACAAAAAGTGTGGGCCACCAAATGCTAAAATTGCGCAGGATCAAATCAATCACATTGACATCTTGCCGCACCTGCGTCACACAAAACACAGCGAGGCATACTGTAGCGCAACGAACAAGCAGCAGCTCGTGTTGTGTTGGCAGCGACATACGACGCAAAGGGGTGATCACATCATGCACCAAGGCGATACCGGCTGTGTGCAGCAGCGAATCACAGGTAGACATCATGGCAGAAATGAGTCCTGCAATGGCCAATCCGCGCAATCCTACCGGCAGCAGCTGCTGCACAACAGCAGGCATGGCTGCATTGGCTTGAATGTTGGGAGACAAAGCCAGCGCAATGAGGCCAATGCAGCCTGTCATGACAAGTAACAATGCCTTCAGCAGGGCGCTGATACGCAAACATACAGCCGCTTGCCGGCTATTGTGGGCCAACAAAATACGGTGCACTTTGGGGGGGCTTAAAAACGGAAAAGAGAACAGCAACAGCAGCGAGCCATACTGCCATACGCTATCATGTGTGGGAAACAGCTGCATATGTTGTGGTGGCACCTTTGCAGTCAAACCTGCCATGCCGCCAACATGTACAATGCCAAACAGGCATAGCAATGCAGCAGCAAGCAGCATGGTAATAAGCTGCCACAAATCGGTAACAGCAACCGAGCGCACACCGCCCCACGTGCTGTATAGCACCACTGTGGCAATACCCAAAAAGGCACCCCAGCGATAAGAGAGGCCCAACAGCTCACCAATGTAGCTCAACGCTGCCAGCTGTGCGGCTACACCAACAAGAGACATCAACACGGTTGCCACACCAGTAGCAATCTGGCCCCAGCGGCCATACATGCGAGCCATGATGTCACCGCAAGAGATACAACCCGCAAAGCGCTGCAAGCGTGCAGCAAACCACCAAGCAGTTAGTAAATCGGCTACTGCAAAACCAACAGCACAAACAAACGGGTAGGTAATGCCAACGCGAAAAGCGCGTTCAGCATTGCCTAACGTGGCTGATCCACCCATAGCTGCAGCAAAAAATGTTGCTGCAAGCACCCCATTGGAGTGGTTACGCCCACCTAAAGCAAACTCGCTCAATGTTCGCGCACGGCAACGGCCGCTTACCACCAAGCCAACTGTTAGCATCAGTGCCAGGTGCGCACACACCACAATGGTGTCTAGCATCTTTTTTACGACACTCCCTTTTGTTTAGTTTGTTTGGCCACTGTCTCTTTTCCAACCCCTTTTGCGTGTGGATGCGCCTGATCATAAACCCGCATAAGGTGAGATAGATCAACATGGGTATAGCGCTGTGTGGCCGCCAAACTGCTATGGCCCAGCAGCTCCTGAATCACCCGCAGATCGGCACCCGACTCTAACAAATGCGTGGCAAAAGCGTGTCGTAAACTGTGGGGATGCAAAAAACAGCCCACCTGATCACCCACACGCTTAACAATGCGCCGTACCACCCGATCGACAATGCGTGCGCCTCGCTGACCGACAAAGAGCGCTTGCGTGTTTTTGTCACCCAACATACTTGGGCGCCCCTGCTGTAGCCAACGCTGCAGCTTCTGGCCACACAACGCATGAAACGGCACCAGCCGCTCTTTGTTGCCCTTACCCAACACCCGCACCGTGCGACTAGGAAAATCGACATCCGATACATTGAGACCGCACAGCTCACTCACACGTATACCACAAGCATAAAGCAGCTCCAGCATAGCTGCATCGCGCAACCCCAAAGCATCATCTCCCACTGTAGCTGCCTGTTCACACACGGCAGAGGCCTCATCTGCCCCCACAACCCCCGGCAATGTTCTACCAACACGCGGCACCTGCAGCTGCTGAAAAATCGACTGCGACACCAGCTGCTTGGCTGCACACCAACGCAAAAATGAGCGGATGCTGCTCACCCATCGCGCACGCGTAGCCGGCGATAAGCGCAAGGCAGATTGGCTCAAAAATTGGCCAATGTGGCCAATGCGCACACTATTCCACTGCGAGATGCCCTGCTGCTGCAGCCATACAGCCAAACGGGTTAAATCCTTCTCATAAGCGCGCCTGGTATGCACCGAAAACCCCTTGGCCATCAATGCTTTCAGATACTGCTCAATCAGAGGCGTTAGCACAACAGGGGCAACATTTGACCGGCTCACTTCATCCCCCATTTTAACCCTGTTGCAGCAACAAGACCAAGCCTGAATGAGATTTTATGATCAATGGCTCTCATGATCAGCAATTTCAGGATAGCCTTTCCAAAACCTCATAAACATCGGCCAATTCAGATAGCAACTCTTGAGCATCGTGGGCATCGGCCACTTCGCGAGCCTCCTCGATGAGCTTGTTTTTTAACTCTTGCATATGTTCATCGGCCGACAACTGTTTTGACTGCACCGCAAAACCAAGTGCATGTAGCCGTTCAATTGTTTTATCACACACCAATTTATCAAATACAAATGTGGGCATGTTGATCACCTCCTGCTAAAAACCCAATGCAATCAAACACTCGTCATAGAATACACGCCTCAAAGCGGCATCACAAATAGCGGGCAGCCAACAAACATATTGTCAGCATTCTGTTAGTCATGTTCCCATAGTGAGTTCATTAGCAATGTCTCCCTGGTTGTTGTTTAGGTAGAGCACCAAAAACAACAAAAGGGCGACATTGGAGATGATAACAATGAACGTGACATCAACAGATTCAGCATAAAGCCTTTTATAACAGGCTTTATGTACGTTTAAAGACTGCTTTAAGAGACTTAAAATCAGTAACAGCTCCTGCTGTGTTTGCAATAGGTTTGTTGAGTAGCCTGAATTAGCGTATTTTGCGGGTGGTTGCGCATTTGAGTTGGTCTAGCAGCTGAGCAATGCGCTGCTCAGGCAGCTCGGTGATCTGAACCACTTCAGTGGCCTGCATGCCTGTGCCCAGAAGACGAATGGCGGCCTCTTCTAGCTTTTGTCGGCCTTTTTCCAGTCCTTTCTGCAGTCCTTCTTGCATTCCTTTTTTTAATCCTTTTTGCATTCCTTCCTGCATTCCTTCTTGCAGCCCTTTTTGCAGCCCTTTTTGCAGCCCCTCCTGCATCCCTTCTCGTTTTAATGCGGTTCTAATTGTCATGGCTACCTCCTTTTCTTGTCCTCCCAGCCTCTTAATTAATTGTAACATATTTTGACGTTCACTTTCTAGAGCAGCACAGAGGCAATAATGGACGATAGCCTCGACACAATCGGCCCCACCAGACTGCTGTTTGATCTGTTGTAGGTGGGGAACTAGCTGTTGCAAGGTGGGCAACATCTGTGTGCCACGGCGGTGCCGCAGCAACAGCTCGAGCGCGCCGCACATGGTGCCGTCGCATAGCTGCTGCGGCGGAATTTTGCCGAGCTCCACGGGGCAGATAGTGCCCAGCGATTGCTGGGCCAATGCTGTATCGTCGGGGTCCAGACCATCAAAAACGCCGGTTGCTTGCGTGTCGGGCATGCGGTGGCTAAATAGAACAATTGTGTGTACAGTAACGGGGTGTAATTCGCCTTTTTCTTGACGAATCGACTTCATAAAGCGGGCCTGGTAATCCAATGCCCGCAGTGGCAAAAAAGCGCCTTTGGTTTGTTGCTCGATGCAAACAAGACAGGTGGCTTTGCGATGTGTAAAGGGTACAGCTACAGCAATATCAGCAATGCGTTCGCGCAAATGGCCATCTACCGTACTGGTATTCACAAGATAGGCCTTTGCGCAATCCAGCTTGCTGATCAGCTTACTGGGAAGATATTTGCTCATGATTTGGCGGTAGACCTGTGGCTGTGTAGCCACGGCTTTAAACAGTGCGTCTCTACGGTAAATAATGCGAGGCGACTTGCTGTTGGCTTTGCTACAGCGACGCGGTGTTGTTGAGGTGTGGCGCTGCATATTGTTTTCATTATACTGCTGCTGCTATGAACAGCAACTTTCTTTAGCAGCAGATTTTGTATCATTTTGCTCAACCGCACTCGCGTTGACAAAACAGCAAGCTGCGTGACATGCTGAAGGCAGTTGCACGGAGCATCGAATGGTTCTATTTTTGCGGGCATGGTTATGGGCAGCTGCCCTTGCTGTGGGTGGTAGCTGGTCTGCGGCGGCACAAAGCACTGCTGCAGCGTCTGATTCGTTGGCACAATCGCCACCGGCTGCCTCTTGCGCAACGCCGCGGCAGGCTGTTGCCACCTGGCTGCACTACATGCATATTGACCACTACAGTCCAACAAAGGCGGTGCAGTGCATGCAGCGACCGCAGCAGATGACGCTGCAGGATCTTATCAACAATGCGGTTCGGCTAAAGCAGCTGTTTGATTGGCAGGGGATTCGCATTGATCTCAACAAAATTCCCGATACGCCCGACACCCGGCAGCAGCGCATTGTGCTGCACCCCAATCTGCCCGATGTTTGGCTTGAGAAAACAGCGCAGGGGCTGTGGGTGTTTCCGGCCAGTGTTATGGCCAATGTTGCGCAGCTGCAGCAAAAAACGGTTGCTGTAGACCTGCAGGGTTTGCTGTGGATGCTGCCTGGCTGGGCCAAGCAGAACATTTTAGGCATTGAGGGCGTTACCTTGTGGCAAATTGGTGCGTTGGCGCTGTGTGTGCTGCTGGGTTTGCTGCTGCGGGTGGTTGTGACCTCGTTTGTGGTCTCTTATGTGGAGTCGATTTTAAGCCGCTTTTCAAGGCTGCACTGGGGGCGCGACCTGCTGGGGTCGGCCGCCACACCGCTGGGCAATTTGGCCATGGCCGGCTTTTTGGCCTTTTTTATTCCGAGCTTGGCCCTTAATGTGCACCTGGCGCAGTGGATGCTTATGGGTGTGCGGGTGCTGGCAGCGGTGTCGTGCGTGATGGTGCTGTATGGCAGCATCGATATTTTTACAGCCTGGATTGCCGAGCGCATGTCGGGCCAGCACGCTGGCGGGTTAGATGCGCAGCTGGTGCCGCTTATTAGCCGTGGTCTCAAAATCATCACGGTGATTATGGGTGTCATTTTTGTGCTGCAAAACCTCGATGTCAACGTCACGTCGCTGCTGGCCGGTGTGACTGTGGGTGGTTTGGCTATTAGTTTTGCAGCGCAAGAGACGGTCTCCAATCTGTTTGGCTCGTTTACGGTCATTACCGACAAGCCCTTTTCGGTAGGCGACTGGATTATTACCGATGGTGTTGAAGGCATTGTAGAGACCATCGGCTTTCGCTCCACACGTGTGCGCACCTTTTACAACTCGCTGGTGACCATTCCCAACAACAAATTCACCAAAGTGGTGGTTGACAACAAAGGCTTGCGCATCTATCGGCGCTGCTACATTGTGCTACAGCTACGCATGGACACCTCACCGCAGCAGATTGAGGCGTTTTGCAACGGCGTGCGCGCTATTGTCAAAGCTCACCCCAAAACCCGCAAAGATTACTACGAGGTGCACTTTAACGACTACGGCCCGTCGTCGTTCAACATTATGCTCTACTTTTTTATGAAGGTACCCAGCTGGTCGGAGGAGCTACGCACCCGCCACGAAATTCTGCTGGATATTTTACGGCTATGCAAACAGCTTGGCGTCGATTTTGCCTACCCCACACAAACGCTGCACGTGGAACGCATGGCCACCCCCGACAAGCCGCCGCAATCCACCGCAGCGCCCGATGATCAGCTGCAACAGACCGTGCAAGGGTTTGGGCCCGGCGGCAAAAGCGTCATTGCTCCGGGGCCGCGCTTGGGTGAGGGATATTTTGTCGATTCCTGAGCCGCAAGGCTAATTGCTCAGGCGCAGCTGCGCAATGGGGTGGTAGTTGGCAGCGTTGGCAAAGTAGCCCTGCACATGCGGCTTAACCAGATCGGGTTTGTGGGGGGTGTAGATCGGGCAGGCGGGCAGATGTTGCAACAAAATAGACTCTATTTGCCGATACAACCGCTGAGCCTGGCTGGGGTTGGCAGTTGCAAGAGCTTGCTGCGTGAGCGCATCTAGCTGGCCTGAGGGGTCGGCCCACTGTGAGTCGTTGAAGGCAGACTGTTTGGTATAAAGCAGCGCAAAGGTGTCTGGCTGCTTTGTGAGGGTCTGCATCCAGCCACCGCGGGCGATGTCGAACTGGCCTTGGTGGCGTTGCTTAAAAAAGAGCGGGCTTGGTTTGCCGGCTAGCTGCACATCAATACCCAAATGGTTGCGCCACATGCGAGCAACCGCTTTTGCCACAGCTGCATGCTCGTAACCTTGGTTGTAGCTAAGTGTAAGCGTGGGGAATCCTGCGCCGTGTGCAAACCCGGCTTGTGCCAGCAAGGCGCGTGCTTTGCGCGGATTGAAGGCGATGCCCTCTTGTGCCGACAAAGCGCGATAGCTACCCGGAAAGTTGGGAAAAAATCCATGCAGCGGCTGCGCCATGCCTGCGGCGGCCTGCTGCACAACAGCTTGGCGATCGATGCTATGGCACAGCGCCTGGCGCACTTGCGGGTTGTCAAGCGGTGGCTTTTGGGTCTGAAACCAGTAGTGGTAGGTGGCTGCACGCCGATTGAGGCGGTAATCGGTTGTGTGTTTCCACTGCTGCAGCACATAGTTGGGTACACTTGTGTGGGGGCCTAGCCAATCGATTTGCTGCTGTGCAGCGCTGCTTTGGTAGCGGTTGAGCAGATGGACTGGGTTGTCGGTAAAAGCCCAATCCATGGCGGCATAACAGCCCAACGTTGCGGGAGAAAAGAGGGTTTCGCGAAGCCCTTGGTGCCACACACTGCGCAGCGACAGCTGCTTGACTGCCGACGCCAAACAGGTGAGACGTGCTGCCGGTGTTTTGGTGAGCAGGGCCTGCCAGCGGCTTGCTTGTGTGCCACGCACATATAGCAGCGCCTCTTCGATGGCCACCTGCGCTTGGTTCCAGTACACCGGATTTTTTTTGAGCAAAAAGTGCGACTGTACCACATGCTGCTGCAGCATATAGGGGCCGTTGATGGGGCGCTGCGTGCTCCAGGCCCAACGCGCTGCGGCCTGCGCAACAGCTGGCTCATACAGGGGGCACAGCGCTGGGCTGGCGGCCAGGCGCAACAACCGCTGCCCATGCGCCCGGGTCTGCACACGAATCTGTAGCGTGTGGGCATTAAGCGCTTCAATATCGTTGGCATGCGCAACACCCATTTGCAGCAGCAGATCGCTGCTGGGTAGATGCGCCTTGGTATTGAGCAAACGGCGCCACGCATAAACAAAATCGTGCGCCGTGACCGCAGCAGTTGGTTGCGCTTTGCCCAGCCACCAGCGCGCCTGCGGCCGCAGATAAAACGTATAGGTGCGACCATCTGCCGACACCTGCCAGCGCTGCGCTGCTGCCGGAATAACCGCAAGGGTTTTTTGATCAAACGCTACCAGCGGCTCACACAAATTGAGGTTGAGGGTGTAGCATGACCGCAGGCGACATTTGGCCGGATCCAGATGCTGCGGCTGTGCGCCTAAACCCATGCGCAGCCGCTGCGGCTGGCTCACGTTGTGGCCCTGGCGCAGCTGCATGCCGCCCACAACAGCCGCGCATAGTGTTAACCCTGCCCAAAGTTTGAGTCCTCTTTTTGTCATTGCTTCCTCACTGTTTGCACAATACCCACCCGTTGCCGAGCTTAAGCCACTGCTCTTGTCATATTTAACACCTTTTTGAGATGGTTTCCATCTTCTTCAAACAGCTTGCTGGTGTATATATGAGCCAAAAATAGGCTAAAATGGCCGCAATGGCCACTTCGCAACAAAACATTATTTTAGCCATAGAGACCAGCTGCGACGACAGCGCCGTCGCCGTGTGCACGCAGCAGGGGCAGGTGCTGGCCGATGTGGTGGCCAGCCAAACGCAACAGCATGCCCCCTACCAAGGGGTGGTGCCCGAAATTGCCTCGCGGCAGCATTTGGTGCAGCTGGTGCAGGCGCTGCAGCAGGCGCTAAAGCAGGCGCAGCTATCACCAAGCAGCATAACCCATGTGGCGGTTACCTGTGCACCTGGCCTAATTGGCTCGCTGCTGGTTGGCGTGCAGTTTGCCAAGGGGTTTGCGCAGGCGCACAATCTGCCGCTCATTGCCATCCATCACATTGAGGGCCACATTGCTGCCAGCTGCACGCAGGCAAACTACCCCTGCCCGCCGTTTATTGCGCTCATCGCCTCGGGTGGCCACTCTGCACTATACGCCTGCCGCCAGCAGCACCAGTTTGACATGCTGGGCTGTACGCGCGATGATGCCGCCGGTGAGGCCTTTGACAAAACAGCAAAAATGGTTGGCCTGCCCTACCCAGGCGGCCCCATCATTGACAAACATGCCGCCCAAGGTGACCCCACGCAGTTTGCTTTTCCTATTGCCATGAGCAAATCACCCACACTCGATTACTCCTTTTCGGGTGTCAAAACAGCGGTGCGCAACTGCATTGTACAGCTGCAGCAGCAGCACGGCAAAATTGATGGGCAACTGCTCAACAATTTATGTGCCTGTGTACGCCAAGCCATTGTGCAGGCCTTGCTCGACAAGGCCTTTTTAGCGTGCCAACGCACCGGCATTGCAGCACTGGTTTTGGGCGGAGGGGTAACCGCCAACCCGCTGCTACGCCAACAGGCCGTTGCCCGAGGCAAGCAGCAAAATGTGTCGGTATGCTTGCCCCACATCAAGCACTGCACCGACAACGCTGTTATGATTGCGCACGCAGCCCGTCTACGCCTGCAGGCAGGTTATCGCAGCAGTCTAAATATTACAGCGCAAGCAACACTGCCCCTGCAGCAGGCAGACAGCTTGTACCAGCACTAAACACACCGCTTTGCGCTTTTGCGTTTGGCGATTATCGTCCAAAATGCAATCAGATTGCATAATAGACGATTGTCAACTCTCTTTTGCACAGACTGTATGCGGCTGATAACAGGCAACAAAAAATCAAGTATGGGATTGTTCTGCCGGCTGGTTATCGTCCAAAATGCAATCGGATTGCATAATGGACGATTAACGTCTCTCTTTTGTGTGGGTTGTATGCAATTTGGTTACAACACACCAGCATAGAATGATCTGGATTCAAACATCTATGAGAATTTGATAGGGTGTGCTGCTGCACAATGCTTGCTACCATAGTTTGATGCAAAGTTTAACTGTGCGGGTTCATAGCGAGAAACAGCTGCACAATTTGGCAGCTCATTTGGCCCGTTTGCTGCAGCCGCCTTGTGTGCTGGCGCTTGATGGGCAGTTGGGGGCGGGCAAAACCAGTTTTGTGCGGGGGTTTGTGGCTGCTTTGCATGCCGATGGGTGTGTGCAGGTCAGCAGCCCGACCTATGCGTTGGCAAACAGTTACTGTACGCAGCCTGTGGTACACCATTTGGATCTGTATCGGTTAGATAGTTTGCAGCATGTGTGGGATTTGGGGCTGGAGGAGCTGCTGCTTGATGAACGGGCGCTGGTGTGTGTGGAGTGGCCAAAAACCTTTGTAGTGCAGATGGCGATTGCGCGGTTGATTACACTGCAGCTGCAACTAGGATCTACTGAACATGTTTGCGAGCGTGTGGTGCACATGAGCTTTTCGTTGCAGTGTCCGTGTGCTTGGTATGATGCAATGCAGCAGTTTGTGCAGCAGGACTAACTGCCGTTGAATGTGGTAGATTGTATTCAAGGTAGACGAGCAGTTATATTTTGATCAAAATTGATGCGGGAGTTGTGTGTTGTGAAAAATCGATGGCCGTGGGCGCATATTGTTGCCTTTTTTGTTGTGTTGGGGTTTGTGCTGTTGGGTTGGAGTGTGGTGTTTGCCAAGGGTGGTATTGGCTCAAACATTGTATTGGGGGTGCTGCTTGCTGTGTGGTTTACCAGCAGTGCTACCAGATGGCTGGCCGGTGTATTGAATATTTGGGTGTTTCACGGGGGTAGCCGTCAGCGTATGCAGCTGTTGTTGCAGGCGCAGCAGCTGGTGCAGCAGCACGAAGATGCTTTGGCAAATGTGCAGCGTCAGCAGCCGCCACTGTCTGGCGATGTTGAACAGGCACGGCAGAGCTATCACAAGCTGCAGCAGCTGGTGCAGCAGATAACACGGCACGCTGTTGTATCGCCACAGCAGGCGCAGCGGCACATGCAGCAGCTGCAGCAGGGCATGCAGCAGCTACACAGTTGCGTGCAGCGTTGCGCTGCATTGCAACCTAAGTCGCACTGGCATGGTGCAATGATGCTGGGGGTTGCTTTGGTGGCAGCCTTGCTGTTGCGGGTGTGTGTGATTGAGACCTACCAAATTCCGTCGGGATCGATGTTGCCTACGCTGCAGGTGGGCGATCATCTTTTTGTTTCTAAGCTAAGCTATGGATTGCTCAACCCGTTTGGTAATGGGTATTGGTACAAAGGGCAACAGCCGCGAGCGGGAGATGTGATCATTTTTAAGGCGCCAGCGCATGTGGGTGAGCGTGCCGGGCAGACCTGGATTAAGCGTGTGGTTGCAACGGCTGGACAGACGGTGTATATCAAAAACTCGGTGGTGTATGTCAACGACAAGCCCTATCGGCATGTTACGCCACCGCAGTGGGTCGACTATGTTGATTACAACGGTGTGCAGTGGCAAAAAAAAAGAGCACAAGAGACCATGCAGCAGCTGCGCGCGGGTGCACAGCATGCCATTTTTTTGCCTGCTGTGGGTGTGAATTCTTGGCAGGCCAACTGGCCACAGCCGGGCACACAGCTGCCAGGTTTGCAGTGTAGTTGGGATCACTGCCGTGTGGCACCAGGGCATGTGTTTGTCATGGGAGACAATCGCGGTAATTCGGCCGATAGTCGCGTGTGGGGCGGGCTTGCGGTTGACAACACTCGGGGGCGAGCTTTGTTTATTTGGATGAGTGTCAATGGGTCACAGCAGATGTTGGAGTATGGCCCGTTTGCTTTTCCAGCTTTACGTTGGCGTCGTTTGGGTATGGCAATTCAATAATGTGGCAATAGCAGTTTTAGCGAGCCAATTTTGCTATTTGAACTATCTGAGGAATAGGGGGCTTGACCTATTGGTTATGTTTGGTAGGGTATATGGAGCTTTGCTACAGTACAGCCGTGTTGCCATGTAGGCAAAAATCAGGGCTGTAAGAGGAGGAGAGAAGCAAATGGGAAGTTTTGCTCGGTTTTTTGTTGAAGGAGGGGTTTGGATGTACCCCATTGCCTTTGTGTCCATCGTGACGTTGGCCGTATCGGCAGAGAGACTTTTTGTGTTATTGGTTTTGTACAATATCAATGGTTCTAAGCTGTTTGAGGGTATTGCCGCTTCGGTGAATCGAGGCCAGCTCAAACAGGCAATCGATCTGTGTGACGAGTCGGCAAAGGCGCCGTTGGCGCGTATTATGCAAGCTGCTCTTGCCAAGGCCGATAGCGGCGTGGAGGCAGCACAAAGCGCTTTAGATGAGGCCTCACAAGAGGTGATGCCAAGTATTCAGCGGCGTACCGGTTCGTTGACCGTTTTGGCCTCATTGGCCACCTTGTTGGGACTGTTGGGTACCGTTATGGGTCTTATTGAGGCCTTCCGTGTTGTTGCCGAGGCACCTCCCGATCAAAAATCGGTCTTGCTAACCAAAGCGATCGCTGTTGCTATGAATACAACCGCCTTTGGTCTGATGGTAGCTATTCCTACAATGTTTGTCTCCATGATTTTGGGTGGAGCAACCAAAAAGCTGGTGGATGACATTGATATCTACTCATTAAAGCTAGAGAACTTGCTTGCTTCTCGTTCGAAGTGAAGTTAGTTGTGTACGCTTAATGGGCTAACTCGTCTCAACGTACCGTAGAGGCTATTGAGACAAAAGGGAGAAGACAACGTGGCGGCAGCAAGACGCAAAGGCAAACAGCAGCACGCGGAACATGAGGTTTCCGAGCCTGATTTGTTGCCTATCATGAATATTATTTTCATGTTGATTCTGGTGCTGATCTCCATTGCGGCCTTTTTGCCGCTGGGAGTTATTACCACGCAAGCACCCAAGCTCGGTGGTGCCTCCTTGGCATCTGGTCAGCCGCCAAAAGATAACAAACCGCCGCTCAATCTTGCTATTTTTGTGGTCAAAGAGGGCTTTAACCTGCGCATGTTTGGCAAGGTTTACAAAACGCCCGAAGGGCAGCCCGATGCCAAAGCATACATTCCTGTTTTAGGGGGTGAAGATGGTGAACCGAAGTATGATTTCGATGCGCTGCATAAAAAGCTAACAGAGGTCAAAGAGGAAAATCCGAAAGAGGAGCAGCTAACCATTATGGCATACGACGACTTTACCTACAATAAAGTCATTCGGGTGATGGATGTATCGCGCATGATGCAGAGCAAAACAGGTGACGGTAAGGTACCCATGTTTCCAATTGTAGCGTTTGGTGCGGGGATTTTTTAGCGGCGAGTAAAGGCAAAAAATGGTATATCGCAAAAGAAAAAAGACAGCACGTCAGGTAGCGAAAACATCGGCTCCGAATCTGAACTCGTTGATGGATATTATTACCATTATTTTGGTGTACTTTATCAAAACGTTTGCTGCTAGTGATCTAGAGGTGCAAGATCCATCGGTGCATTTGCCGACATCGAGCTCTATTGAAAACGTTGAAGAAACTGCTGTTGTTATGGTAACGGGGGCAAAGCGCAAAGAGCCCAATGGTGGTTATGCTAAAGATATTCCTACCATTGTGATTGACGGCAAGGTGGTCGCCAGACTCGACGCAACGACATATCGTGTTGCAGAATCTATTAAGGAGAAGGGCTTTATTATCAAACCGCTGAAAAAGGAGCTTATGGAGATCCGTAAAGATCAGGGATCAACAGCTGCCATCACAGGCGGAGAGGGGTTTACAGGTAAAATTACAGTGGTTGCAGATGAAGACACACCATATCGAGTGCTGAGCGATGTGCTGGTAACATGCAGCAATGCAGGATTTGGAACGTTTAAATTTGCCATTATCAAGAAGGACGGCTAAGGCATGCAACAATCCGGAAACGTGACAGCATCTGAACAGCAACAAAGGGTTCAAGATAACACCGACCGCATTTTTCTGCTGTGTCTGTTGCTATCGGCCCTGCTGCACACAGCAGGTGGAATTTTGGCTGTCTCCATTGAATTGCCCCCCCCCTCTTCAGAAGCGGACTACACCGCTTGGGTCAAACGTCTTGCTGATGTGCCTGAAATTGAAGAGCCTGAACCAGAGCCAACACCCGAAGAAAAACCGCAAGAAGACGATAAAGACGAAGAAAAAGAGGCTGCTGAGGAGGAAAAACCAGCTGCCAAGTCCAAAAGCAAACCAACTCAAGCAACTGCAGAACGTCGTGAACGGGTGCGTGATGCGGTGAAAGATGTTGGTATTTTGGGTCTGATTGGTACAGCCAGCGAGGGTGGGGAGCTGGCCAATGTATTTGACTCCTCAGATGTTGTTGGCCAAAACATTCAAGATGCACTCGATTCACAAAAAGAGCTGAGCTCATCGAACCGCGACTTCCGCAAGCGTGAAGGTGGTAAGGTGGGCGACATTGGCGATGTTGCAGTTGCCGATGGTGGAGCTGTTGGTACCGGTAAAATACGCCAAACAGCTGCTCCCAAGGCTTTTGTGAAAAGCTCAGAAACCAAGGCACTTGGCGGAGCAATCGACGATCGTAAGCTCAACCGTATTTTGAAACGGGTACAAAATGAAGCTCAAGTTTGCTATAAGGTGGCGTTGAGAAATAATCCAAATCTCAAAGGCACGATTTTGGTGCAGTGGTCTATCACTCCTGCGGGTAGAGCTGAAAGATTCAAAGTTCGCCGCAATACTTTGGGCTCTAGCAGTGTTGCCTCCTGTTTAGAAAAAAGTATTACAAAGAAAAGCTATCGCAATGTGGTCAAAGGCAAAACACCGGTGACTGTACAAAAATCTTTCAGTTTCGGCAGCACAAGCTAAGAGAAGCAGGCCATGTACGGAGGGTTGGTTGCACCGGTTGCCCTTCGCTTGTTGCTGTGTGATGCTGCCACGCTTGCCAAGCTGCGCATCACATTGTTGTCGGTTGCTACAGCCGCTACAGGCATGATATTGGCTAACAGCAGCATCGCTTTTTATCAGTTCATGTCGCTGCTGGGAATTGCTTTGGTGGTTGCTGCAGCCAATGTATTCAACATGTATATCGAAGCTCCCTTTGATGCTCGCATGTTGCGCACAAGCCAGCGCCCCTTGCCGGCAGGTCGATGGCAGCCAGCATGGGTATGGGCATGGGGCTGCAGCTTGCTGCTGGGATCTTGTGTGCTGCTGGCCACATGTGCCAATGTACTCACACTGTGCATTGGGCTGGGGGCTTTTGCCCTCTATCTGTTTGGCTACACACCTCTTAAGCGCAAAACCAGTTTCGCTTTGTTTGTGGGCGCCGTAGCTGGTGCGGCACCACCGGTGATGGGTTATACTGCGGCATCGGGTCGCATCGATGCCATTGCCTGCATTTTGTTTGCTATTTTGTTTGTTTGGCAAATCCCTCACTTTTTGGCCATTAGCATCCTGCGGCAGCAGGAGTATAGCCAAGCTGGCTTTGTGATGTTTTCACAGGTGTTTGGCCATCGTGTTTGCAAATGGACAAAACTGGTATCGGCAGCAGTTTTATGTGCAGTATCTTTGCTGCTATGGCGCACCGATGCGTGTGGTGCGCTATATGCCACAGTAGCTGTTGTGGTGGGGTTGTGGTTTGCTGCTGTATGCGCCAAGGGGTTTGTGTGCAGCTGCCACACACAGTGGGCTAGGCAGGTTTTTTATGCGTCGCTGATCTATCCGCTGCTGCTGTTTGCGGCCGTGTGGGTTGATCGGTCTGTCTATTTTGCTGCTTAGGCAACAGGCCGCATGGCAGTTAAATTCTGATGCTGCATCAACTGCTAGGGTTTTCTTAAGTGAAACCCGCTTAAAAAATGCCGCTTATGTCGTTTCAGAAAGAGAGTCTGCCTTAGCCGGTTTGGGCGTCTGCGCATTTTTGCTGGTAGAATCTATCTGCTCTTGCTGCTCAAGTTGCTGTTGCTGATCTTGAAGCGTGGGGTGTTTGTAGGGATCAAACAGCACCACATCTTTGTCTTCATCCAGCGTTAGCACATCGCGTCGGGCGGCGGCGTAGTAGGCCTGCTGCCCCCAAAACGTTTTGGTTTCGCGCATGAGGGAGGGCCATTCGCTGCTGTCGGGTAGGGGGTGATCGTGGTGCATGGCGTAGCACAGCATGGTGTCGCGCATGCCCATTTTTTGTTGGGTTTTTTGTGGCAGTCGTGCAGCTTGCGGGCTTTGGCGATCGGCCTCTAGCTGCTGCGGTAGTTTGACAAACAGGCCAAACTGTTTGGCGTAGATGTCAAACAGCACAAAGGCCAGCTGCGGCATGTATAGTGAATATTCAGCGATTTTGAGATCCTGCAGTTTTTCGTAAAAAAAATCAGCAAAAAAGGGATCGAGCATAGCGGTATCGGGAATACACTGCTGCAACAGGCGCTGCAGCGGTGCAGTGGACTGGTCAAAATAGCGCTCACAGGCAAACTGCAGACTTTGCTGCAGCTGCGTTTTACTCTCGTTGTGGTTGGTGTAAATAAACTGATCGAAGTGCCGCTGCCGCAGCAGTTGCAGCACCTTGCTGTGCTGGGGAAGCTCACCAAAGCACAACCGCTGCACTGCTGGGTCGCGCAGCTGCACAAACCAGTCACACGGCTGCAGATGGGTATCGGCGTCAACCAACAAAACGCTCACTTTTTGCAAACGCTGCGGGCGGTAGACCTCCTCATGCAGGCGGCGCAGATCTAATTCAATGTGCCGCCCCTGTGCACTGTCTGCAGCAACACCATAACGCTGTAGCAGATCAACACAGCTGTCTTGTGCATTGATCTCCTCTAGCGCCTGCTGTGGATCTTCATAGATGCGGTAGCTCCAACCCCGCGGCCTGTCGGGCAGCAGTTGCGACACTTTGGCCAAATTTTGCTGCGACGGCGACAGCAATGCAACGCATGTGGGGTGAAAATAGGGCAACACACTCTTCATAGCACATCTAGCTTAACATGTTATCGATAACACGGTGACGCTACAGCATCTCTCACCTTTGACCATTTCACAATTTGTCTGCAGTGGTCAAGATGCTCATGCAGATCAGCTGCAGGCAACCAACAAAAACATCGGCTTGAATCTCTAGCAAATGCACTGTGCTTTGGCGTATGATGAAGAGTTGTATGGGGGTTGTGAAATCTATATGGTTATTGTTTTGCTGCTTAGCACGGTTGCTTACGGCTGTGATTTGCTGCTGTCGGCCATTGCTTCTGGTGTGGGTTGGGCCGCTGTAGGAGTAGGGGTGATGCCGGCGCTCATGAGCTACGCTGTGTACTACCATAGCCCCGCTTGTGCTATTGCTGTTGCGGCTGTTTTTGGCATTGCCAGCGACCTGCTGGCAGGAACCCAGCTGGGCACATGTTTGATTGTTTCGTTGAGCCTGTGGTTTGCTTGCGCTAGCACCGCCTCGCTCATGCCACGAGCGCGTGGAGCGCTTTTGTGGGCTCACATGCTCATAGCGTGTCTGTTGTGGCGCATATTGGCTGCCGCTTTGTTAACCATGCAGGGGCAGGCTACAGTAGGCAGTTTAGACATGAGCGTGATTTTGGCGGTTATGGTTGAAGCCACCCTTGGGTTGTGGATTGCGCGCAAAACACATCAACTGCTCGAGTACGCTGGGCAGCGGCGAGCGCTCTCTGACATGCTGTTTGTGGGGCAGCCTTAAACCCTAGCAGCTGGTCAAAATTGGTTATGAGTCATCTTTGAATGCGCCGCGTTGATGATGGCTACTGGGTCGAGAAATCACCTGCGCGGTTTTAAAGGTGAACTTCGACTCTTTTGGCTCCTCCGAATAGTCTGGCGGGGCAGCGCCAGAGGCCAACTCTTGAATAAACGAGAGATCAGCTGGCGGCACATTGAGCTTCAGCAACTCTTTGGGGTAGACCCATCTCACTGCCTTGACATCAATGGCCTGCGGCTCACCTTCGATAATTTTGCAACGAAACACACGCAGATGTACACAGCGTGTCACATAGCCGTAACGTGTTTCAAAACAGCAGTGACCTACCTGCGTTTCAACTCCAACCTCCTCTTGTAGCTCGCGCTTAAGAGCCTCTTCGTCGGTTTCACCCTTTTCGACCTTGCCGCCTGGAAACTCCCACAAACAGGGCAGATGTGCTCCTTTTTGGCGTTTTGTAACCAGAATTTTGCCGCTACGATATACCAAAGCCGCCACAACACGCAACGATTTATCCTCTTGCAAGTACGCCTCTTTACGTACGTCCATTTTACCCCCTAATTATGGCTATACCCATCTGCGGCAATAAAGCCTCTCGACACATCTTGCAACAGGCTATTTTCAACATCTGCAATGGTGGTAAACCCATACAGCACCCCTGTTTCGCTCACAACATACAGCCCCGCATCACTGCTGTGCACGCTAGCAGTAACACGCGAGCGCGACACAAGCCATTGCACCATCTTACCTGTAGCAGCGTTGAGCACAAACAGGCCTCCTGCAGTGTCGGCTGTGTAAATATGTCCAGAGCGTATCACCAAATTGCTGGCCGCCCCTTTGTCAAGCTGAAATCGCCAATGAATTTGGCCCGAATCGGTGGCAACGGCAATAATCTGCCCCGCACCTGCTGCAATAACACGATTGTTAATGGCATCGTAAGCCAAGTGGGTCAAACCAGGCTCTTCAAGGCTCCAGTCCTCTTCAAACCCCGCCTGCCGCCAAGCACGCATGGTGCCATCGACAGATGCTGCCACCATCAAATGGCCTGCTGCAATAGGGCCCGCAACAACATCGCGCAGCAGATTGTCTTGCTGTGACACAGGCAGCTGAAACATCAAGTTGCCGTCTGCCGCATCGTACACATCAATTTTGCCATCGCGGTTGCCAATCAGCATCATAGAGCGTTGGATAGACGATGCCGGCAAAATCAGTGGCCGCGACTGCGACATCATCACAAGATTTTCGAGCGGGCGTTGCTTGCGCCACAAAATATCGCCGTTGTTGATAGCAATTGCATACAAACTAGAATCACCGGTAACCACATAAGCTCTATCTGCCCATATAACCGGCTGCTGTGCAATATCGGCATCTAGCTGTTGCGGCTTTTGCCATATAGGCTGCAGTGTCTGCTTATGCAAACACAGCAACATGCCGTTTTCTAACCCCACCAACAAGCTGTTGTCATGCTTTTGCGGTGTAGCCGACACCCGTGCAGGCAGGCGAACCGATTGCACAATGCGGCCACTGCGCACCGCTACCTTTCTAAGATGCCTGTCCCAGCTACCCACATACAACACATCGCCATCAGGCAGAGCGCCCGAGCGCTGCTGACCAGACCACGACATACAGCCAGCCGAAGGGGTGCCTGCAAACAGTGAACGAAAACAGGCACGAGCAGAGGCCAACGGGCGGCGCCACACAGCGCGAATGGCGCCAGATTGGCTATACACACCTGCAGCAACCGCACTATCTGCAGCTATGTGCGCCTGCGTGTGGCTGCACGCACAGCAACAAATCATTGCAGCAGCCAAGCCCATGCAAGTTATAAAATTGTTCACAGTATATGGCTATTTTGTTGCAACATCTTCACCCTGTGCCGGCTGCTGCACGAGCTGTTTGGCCTGCTGTGTCATCCACATGTTTGGAAACCGCTGCTGCAGCTGCTGAGCATAGTTTTGCAACTTATCACGCTGCCCCAGCTGATAACTCAACCGCACCAGATACCACTGCACAAAAGATGCTGCAGCCGTGTGTTGCCAATCATCTTTTGTCTGTTCCAACACAGCCAACGCCTCTTGCTGTTTGCCCAACGCCTCCTGAGCACGCGCCTGCCCAAGCACCGCCCAAGCACACAACTGCTCGTGTTTAGAGCAATCTTGCATAAAAGCGCGATACCGCTGCAGCGCCTGCTCATACTTGCCCAGCCGCATCGACAGCTGCCCCTCATTGAGCGCAGCCAAGCCATCTGCCCGACACGAAGGACACTGCACATGCACCTTCTCAAAAGCCCCTAGCGCCGCCTCAAGCTCTTTTGTTTTATCTTGCTCCTGCTTGCGCTTATCGTCTGACTGTGCGCCACTGCCTTGATCCAACTGATTGAACTCAGACAAAGCCGTTAGGTAAACATCCGAAACTTTTGCATCTTGGCGCCACTGCCACGACACACGCGCACCATACCCCAACACCACGATCGCCACAATCGCTGCTACCACAAAAATCTGTTTTCTGTGAACAAACAAAGCATCGTTCATTGCTCTCACTCCACAACACACACACAACAAGCCGGCAAGCAGATTCGAACTGCTGACCTACTGATTACGAATCAGTCGCTCTACCAACTGAGCTATGCCGGCCAACCCACCGCTAATGCCCCATTTTAAAGCCTGCTTGCCGCTTGTGTCAAAGCGCGGAATATGTTGCGCATATCTTGCAGTACCCTATCGCTCCCTAAAAACAGTAAAACGAAAGGGGACAACGGCACTGTACATCCTCTTTGTAATTATACGCAATCGTCTGACGCGGGTTGGTTTAGCATGGCGGACACCAAACAAACTACCCGCTAGCCAAACCGCTTTTAATTGACGATAATAGACAAAACATGAAAACATAAAACAGCCATGGACATCTATTTTTTCAATACCCTATCGCGACAAGTCGAAAAATTTACACCTCTGCAGCCCGGCAAAGTTGGCTTTTACGCCTGCGGCCCAACTGTTTACAGCAGCGCCCACATTGGCAATTTGCGCACCTATGTGTTTGAAGACATTGTGCGCCGCACACTGCAGGCAGCCAATTATGAGGTACAGCATGTGATGAATGTTACCGATGTTGGCCACCTAGAGTCCGACGCCGACGATGGCGACGACAAAATGTCACTGGCAGCGCAGCGTGAGCAAAAATCGCCGTGGGAGATTGCCAAAGCATACGAAAAGCGGTTTTTTGCCGACTGCGAAGCGCTGCACCTACTGCCGCCAAATGTGATCTGTCGCGCCACCGAGCATATTGAACTTATGCAGCAGTTTATTGAGGGGCTACAACAAAAAGGGCTCACCTACGAGGTTGACGGCAACGTTTACTACAGCACATCGCAATTTGAACAATACGGCAAACTGTGGGGCGGTGGGCGCAACCAAGATTGCCAGCAGGCCCGCGTTGAGTCAGACCCCCGCAAACAAAACCCATGCGACTTTGTGCTGTGGTTTTCTCAAAGCAAATTCCCCCACCAAATTATGAAATGGCCCTCCCCTTGGGGCGAGGGGTTCCCTGGTTGGCACATTGAGTGCTCCGCCATGGCCTCGCGCTACCTAGGCGAGCGCATCGACATTCATGCCGGCGGCATCGACCATGTCTCTGTACACCACACCAACGAAATTGCCCAATCTGAAGGCCTATTTGGCCACAAATGGGTCAACTACTGGCTACACGGCGAATTTTTGGTGCTGCATAAAGAGAAAATGGCCAAATCACAAGGCAACACCCTCACGCTACAAACCCTACGCGACCACGGTTTTGATCCGCTACACTACCGCTATTTGTGCCTAACAGCCCACTACCGCAAACAGCTGCTGTTTAGCTGGGAGGCCCTACAAGGCGCCAAAAACAGCTTCGAAGCCCTCAAAAACCGCGCACTTAGCTGGAAATTTGCCACCGGCACCAGCCAAACCTCCGCACAGCTGCTGCAACAATACCGCAACACCTTCTGGCAAGCTGTTGCCCACGACCTAGGCACCCCCTCGGCCCTGGCATGCCTGTGGGACCTCGCCAAAGATCAAACAGTGTCTAAACAAGACAAATGGACCCTCATTCAGGAGTTCGATCAAATCCTCGGCCTAGGCGTTGCCTCTTTCACCCGCCCTCAACTAGAACCCCACCTGCAAAAGCTCATCGACGAACGCCAACACCTACGCCAAAACAAGCAGTGGCAACAAGCCGACCAGCTGCGCGATCAACTACTTCAACAGGGGGTGCAGGTGCAAGACACACCTACTGGGTCTGACTGGTACCTGTGCTATCGCGATGAGTAACGGGTTGCTTGTACAAAATTTGTGTCTGCTGTAATTGCATGATGACTGGGTAGATTTCTGATTTAGACCATGATTGCACCAATGTGATCACATGAGTAGATGTAAGCTGACGTTATGATGTAACATAGCGATTATGAACGATACTGCGCAGCACAACCCCATTGTCAATCCAAGTGGCAAAATGCCGGTGGGTGTGTCAGATTTTGCCAAGTTGAGACAAGAGGGTTACTGCTTTGTCGACAAAACACTGTTTATCAAGGAACTCCTCGATATTGGCGGTGAAGTCACACTCATCACCCGCCCACGACGGTTTGGTAAAACCATAAACCTTGACATGCTGTGTCGATTTTTACGCCAGCCGGCTAGCGACAAAGAGGATCTATTTGAAGGGCTGGCTATTAGCAAGGCGCCGCAGCAGTATCAGCAAGAGCGTGGCAAGCGGCCAGTCTTATTCATCTCGTTTCGGACCATTAAAGAGAGCTGTTGGAAGAATGCCTATATACGTATGTCTTTGCTGCTGTCTAGTTTGGCCGAAAAAGTTAGCCAAGGTGCCCCGATCGATCAACTTACCGCAGCGCAACAAGCGACGTTGCAGCGTGTGATCGACAGGCAAGCTGAGTCGGCTGAGTGCAAAGGAATCCTTGTTATTCTCACCCAGCTGCTCACTCTCAAGCACAACGGTCTGGCGCCATGGGTCGTAATAGATGAGTACGACGCATGGCGCCAGACCGTTGTGCTTGAGAGTGAGCAGCTGGGTGAGAATAACAAGGATTCCTTTGCACTCAGCCGACTCAGCTTGCCTGTCGATCACACGCTG
>JBCCEX010000001.1:0-27945 GCA_039030035.1 Myxococcota bacterium | reverse complement strand
GCGTAAATGTGTTGTGGGAGGGCATGCCATGCATGCGAGCATATTGCATAGACACCTGCTTGCCACGTAAAGTGTGGCAAAATCAACCGCATCTCTACTCATGTAGTAAGCACCTGAAGATGCCTTTATATGCTTTTTTTAATGCGTCGGCCCCGGTGGTCAAAGCACAAAAGCGCTCAATAGAACCCAAGTTATTCCCGTACCCAGGCCAAAGCAGTAGAGCTGTCTTGAAAGGCAAAATGGCGAATGTCTGCACACACAAAGTGTTTGGCTAGCTGCGGTTTTGTACCCACTGCAGTGCCTCATCCATTTTGTTTGCATCAAATGTTTTGACCTGTCCGTCCATAAAGTGGGCGCCGAGTTTTACCGACCAATCGATCCATTTTTGTCCGGTGACGACGGCTACTTTCAAAAAATCGTGTCGATGCTGGATTCCTACCTTGGCATCGTCCCAGATCGCACCAGGTTCCCACCCATGAAAATCATCTGCAAGCTGCAGCAGAATGCGGGCTTTGCCATGTTGTGCAATGAGATCGTTTAGCCGCGGGATGAAAACAGTTTCATAATCGTCTGTTGTTAGTCGATCGGTTGCCTTAACGGCCAGCAGGTCAGCTTGCGTTTGCGGTAGTATTTCTATCATTGTACCCTCGTTTTTTGGATCCGTTTATAAGGATATTAGCAAAACATCATCGAGTCAAAAAAATCATTTTTCCTGTTGTACTTGCTCTCATTGCAACTGTTCAGAGGGGATCGTGATCTAGCTGCAATAAGGATAAAAAACAGGGGTGGGCCGGAATTTCATCAGGAATTGCAACATGTATTGTGTTGCAGCAGTTGGCAAAAATGGTGGCAAAAAACGCGGCGAAAGTCGGGTAATTGTTGGCGGTAACGCTGCATATTATGGTGCAACAACTGCTGCAGTTGCTGATTATTTTGGTAGTGATGCAACAGCTGCGGCAGTTGGTCGGTTTTGTTTAATAGCATGCCTAGCTGCTGCTGTTTAACAAAGCCGAGAGTGGTTTTTTCCCACATGAGGGGGGTTTTGCTGTTTTCCAACAGCAGAGGAAGCTGCATGTGTATAGCTTCATGAAACGTTGTGGGGCCTGGCTTGGTTAACAGGAGATCGGCGGCTGCCATATAGCGGTCAATCTCTTTGGTAAAACCCAGATAAGTAGCTGACATTCCTGGGGGTAAAACAGTGTGTTGTAACTGCAGCAGCAGCTGTTTTTGACGACCTGCAACAACAATAACATGGCCTTGAAATTTTTGTCTGGCCAAAACCTGTACATACTCTAAGCTGGCCAAGCTGCCACTGCCGCCCATCATAATCATCAGGGTGAATGTTGTAGGCGTAATGCCCAATTGTTGCCGCGCGGTTTCTCGGTTGGGGGGGTGAAAAAATTGTTGGCGAACAGGCAGGCCAGCAAACGCAACAGCGTTGTGGGCAATAGCAGCGCGATGCAGTTGTTGATGCATGCTGGGTAAATTGTAGGGCAGCAGCCAAACGCACGATGGGTAAAAGGGGCGTGTGGCGTCGGCAAGCCAAATGGCTAAATTGGAGTCGACACTCACAACCATCAGGGGAATATTGCGTTGCTGTGCAGCCAGCATAGCAGCGCCGTTGATAAAGGGAACAACAGAGATCAGCATGGCGGTGCGTGGGTGTTGAATATGCTTGGCAATTAGCTCAGAGACACGCCGGCGGTTGCTGCGGTAGTAGCCGCGGGCCATGTATTTGACCAAAAAATTGAGGGTTTTGCGTTTGTCTTGGCCCAGCAATCGGTTATAAAAGGCATCGCTGCCCTCCTTGCCGATGATGCGGCGCTGTATTTTGGTGCCAAAGTTGTCGAAGGTCTCATCAAAAATATAGACAATATCAATGTCATAATGGTGGCCAATCAATTGCCCAATGACTTTAGCTAGTGATAGATGGGTGTAGCCTCCCTGAGAGCACAGCACAACAATCCGCTGGCGGTTGGCTGGTTGTGCAGGTTGTTGCTGTGAAATATGTTGTGGCTGCACACTGTTTGCTAAGGCGCAGGGCGCTTGAGTAGCTATGCAACGGTTTGAATAGCCACATACAAGCAGTGCACTGCTGCTGATGTACAAAGCATGCAGCAGTGTGCAGGCAAGTCTATATGGGCATGAGATCATGGTTTTGTGTTAACAAAATGTGTTGTCAATGCCTTTATGGCTGCCTGGACCCTTGGGCTGTCTTTGGGCAATAGAAAGGCCTGCGGCGCTTTTTGGATGATCTGCTGCAAAGTGTTGTTGTGTGCCAATTTCATTACAGGAAAACAAAACCCTTGCGGCAGTGTTTTATCTTGGCATTGGTTGGAGGTATCTGCGCTGATCTGTTTCTCTTTGATAGCTTGCTGTATGGTCAATTGGCAGAATTTTTTTGTTGGCTCCTGGCAGCTGTCTTTGTATGGGTTGGTAAACTTAAACAGTGCTTTGCGGCTGCCAACATGTGTTAACACACTGCCCGAGGCTTTCATGTGTGGCCAGACCATTTCGCGTAAAAACAGCTCATCGTCGCCGTACTCAAAGCGGTAGGGAAAGTACTGCATACGGGTGAGCATGTCGGCAAACGGACCTGCTGCTTCGTGACTACCGCCCCAAATGCTGGCAGTAAGTGGGCCCATGCACACCGGTAGCAAATGCATGCGATGGTAGCGCAGGCCGCTGTGAATCCACTCGCCAACAGTAAAGGCTTCGGCTGCAGTTAGCTTCCAGTCCACATCTCGTAACAAATAGCGAATACGCTGCCCAGCAGGCATGGGTTCTGCTGTGACCAAGAAGCGCCAAAAGGTTGCATCGCGTCCTACCTGCGGCAGGGCGTTGTCTACGTAGGCAATTTCAACGCCTCGATCTAGCAGCTGCTGCACAAATGTCGGGTCGGTTGCATTTTTGATAGGCCCCAATTTAGCCAGGCGCTTGGGGTTGCGCTGTGCCACATACACGCGCATTGTAAAAGTTTCATATCCCCAAAAAGGATCTGTGATGTTGTTGACCTGTTTGACATAGTGAAAACTGTCGAGGTAATCCAGCAGCCCCTGCAGGTAGACCTTTTTGTTGCCGTACAGTGTCGTGGCAATAATACGTGCTTCGTGCGCAGCTTTCCAAAAAGGTTGCCGGCTGGCAATGGGTTTGGTGTCGGTTTGCAGCTCTTGCCCAGGTGGTTTGTATTGGTACTGCCATACATCCACCAAGGGGCAGTGGGGGTTGCAGTCGGAGCTCATGCGGTAAAATTGGTTTAACACATGGCTATAAGCGTGCATGGCCCGTTTACCTGCAAGAGGGATCAGCATTTTGGCCATAATATTTGTTCTACCGCGTCGCTGAACATCCATCTTGGGCGCACAAGAGGTAACGAGCAGCAGCATCGTACAAGAGAGAACGGTTAATATCTTGTTGCAGCGATTGTTGTGAAAATGCCAATAGCATCGGTTTATAAAATGTTTTTTCATATTACTATAGTTGGTTTGTTACTTCTCTTTTTTTGATAGCAGCGTTGCAATCCAGCGCTCAAAAGCCTGCGGACTCTGCACCTGTTTGGGCACCAGCAAAATATAGGGGCGCTCACGCCATAAGGTGACATGGCCTCGATCTAGCGCAATGCGACAAAACACCCAGGCGAGCTGTTTGGGGGTGTATAGCGCCGCATTAAACACGTTGCTTGGCGTTGGCCAGCGAATGTGATCGATACGCACGCGGGTGCCGGCAGCAATCACATCGTCGTGCGCAGGCGGCAAAATGGTATAGCCATCGACCGTTTTTAGGGCATCTAGTGTGTCAAACGAACTTGGGTGCGCTAAGCGATAGCGTCTGTCATCGTAGAAAAAACCGGCATACAGTGGAGTTTGCAGCCAAAATGTTTTGCCTGCGTATCGCTGTTGCACTAAGGTGCGTTGGGGTTTGGTGAGCCGGCTATGATTGGTACAGCCGCATATCAAAAAAATCGCTATTACAAATCGCCACATGCTACCACCATCATATCTTTTCACCCTTCGCGGCTCAACAAGAGGCAATCAACCACGCCGATTGCCCAAAAACGATGAGATTGATTGCCAACGACGCTGCAGCTGTGAGACACAGTAGGCAACAATCAAAGCGGCTGCAAAACCAGGCAGCGGTGCCGATAGGGGAGTATTGAATAGATCCCAAGTTGCTCCAATCAAGCCGCCGGTGCATAGTGCTGCCAGTGCGCCCCATTGTGTTAGCCAGCGGCTATGCAAGCACAGCAGCACCACAGGGCCAAACGAGCAGCCTAGTCCCATCCAGCAAAATCCAATCAGATCGAAAATAAATTGATGTTCATTCCACGCAATGGCCAAGGCAATGAAGCTGATCACCACAATAGCTGCTCGCGAGATCCACAGCATCTGTTTGGAGGATAAAGCAGCCCTTTTGTAGATACGCGGCGCAAGATCGTGCGCAATGGCCGACGCTAGCACCAGCACCTGCGAATCCATGCTCGACAGAGTTGCTGCCAGCACAGCACACAGCATCCATGCTGCTATCATGGGGTTAAACAGCCGCTGCACCATATCGACAAACAGCAGTTCAGGGTTGGCAGGTGGCGGCTGTAAAAAGGCGATGGCCACCAGGCCACAGGCCGCAGAGGAGCCTAGTGCACAGATCTGCCATGTGCTGCTCAGCCATTTGCTGTAGCTGATTTTATCGGGATCGCGCAGTGCCATAAATTTGTCTAAGATATGGGGCTGCCCAAAATATCCCATCCCCCAGCCAAAAAAGAGACTAGCAGCCGCAATGATAGAGGCGCTGGATGTATCGGATAGCAGCATGAGAGATACGCCTTTGGCCTGTGCTGCGGCCCATAGCGTTTGATCTGCTGGAATATTGCAATAGGCCAAGATTGGCACCACAACAATCACCCCCAACAAAAACAGACCTTGGAAAAAATCGACCCACGCAACAGCTGCCAAGCCGCCAATGGTGGTGTAGGTTACCACCAGTATTGTGCCAACGATACAGCCAATGTGGTAGGGAATATACAGCAACGTTTCACAATAGCGCCCTACCGCCATGAGTCCGGCAGCAACATAGGGGGTTAAAAAAAACAGCGTCATGATTGTTCCCACCACACGCAGTGCCCCCGAAGAGTCGTTGAGGCGCGCTTCGAAGTAGCTCGATAGCGTATTGACCCCAAGCTTTGCAGTCTGTTGGCGCAGCCGCGGGGCTACCATATGCCAGCTTAAAAACATAAACAGCAACAGCCCCAGCGCAGTCCACAGTTCGAGGCCACCTTGTGTGTACATCACATAGGGCAACCCCACAAACAGCCAGGCGCTCATATCGCTCGCATTGGCCGAAATCGCGCCGATCCAGAAATTGAGATTACGGTTGGCCAGCAAAAAGTTAGCTTGCTCAGAGGGTTTGTGATGCAGGCGCGACCAAATTCCTACAGCCAGTAAAATAGATGCATACAAAACAAAAGCAGTGGTGCCGGTATATTGATTCAGTGTCATGAAGCTATTTTAAGATATGAATTTCATAGATGACTGCACCGTTGCATGCCTCTTGTACCAATTTAGAAAACAGGTTTTCTTGTTGCTTTTTTTGAATCTCCCCCCGCTTCTCCTGCTGCTGACGTGTGCCGGTGCGGGTATTATTGTATACATTATTGCTTATTATGTCACAATCAGCCTCTAGAGGCGAGTTTCAGTCTTGTCCAGTGTAGCATGAGCCTGAAGGCTTATGTGTTCAGAATGCATGAAAGTCATCATGGATACGAGGCATCTAAAGGCAACGCAATCACGGGCGGTTTTGTTTCAATAGAGGTCGGAATAGTCTTGCTAGAAAGAGGGAAAAATCGCTTATGCTTCTCTCTTAAAACCGAATCTGGTGATCCAGTTTTTTAATGCGTCGGCTCTGCAACTCAAACGCGCAACCACCTGTAAGCCAGGCTAGCTTAGACCATGCAACAAATTTCCGGTGTCCTTCTCATGCCGTTTCATGCCGCGCAACCGGGAATCTAGCAAAGATACGAACAAAAACCGGTCACTTTAGCTACGAGCCTTGCGATAGCTCTAGTGCTATTTGCTGTGTCGTTTGTGTGTGATTACACCATTTCTGCTGCACAGCAAAGATCAAATATTTTGCCGCGATGGCATCTGTGTGTGATAATAACACAGTATTACGATATTACGATGTTATTTGATCAAGAGGTGCTGTTGCGCGTGGCCAAAGGGAGCCTGGAAGATTGTCTGCGGGCCTGTGCAGGATGTAAAACGACGCTGCCGACAAAACTGATGTTGCGCTTTGTGTGTAATCCACAAGGAGAGTTGGATTTTGATGTAAGAGCGGTACTGCAGGGGCGTGGTGCTTGGGTATGCCCACAGCTGATCTGTGTGCAACAAAGCTTGCAGCGACAGGCATTTGCCCGCTGTTTGCGGGCACGGCCACGAGCGGTTGATGCATGGGATTTGAGCGAGCGTGTTTGTGTGTTGCTAAAGGAGCAGGTACTAACAACTATGGGGTTGGCTTATCGAGCCGGTCAGTGCTGTTTTGGGCAACAGCGCTGTTTGCAGGCAGTGCAGCAGGGGCATGCTCAAGCGTTTGTTTATGCTTGTGATCTTGCTGACAGGGCGCGTCAATTTTTATTGGATAGCTGGGGTGAACAGCGAGATACGATCTTTGATCCCCCACTAACCAAGGTGCAGATAGGGCATTGCCTGGGGCAGCAGCAAGTCGGTTGTGTGGCGATCCTTTCGGGAGCATTAGCAGCCTCTTTGCGGCTGCATTTACAGAGGCTTTGTCGTTTGCAGTCGTCTTTGGACAAAACTTGTGAGGAGAAAAAATGACGCAATTGCGTGTGTATGAACTGGCTAAAAAATTAAAGATGGCCAATACAGATCTGTTAAAAAAACTGCGAGCTGGGGGTATGTCTGTCAGAACCCACTCCAGCAATGTTGACGAGCAAGAGGCTTACAAAGCGTTGGGTCTGTCTCAGGCTAAGGCGCAGCAAAACCCCTCTCGTCCTCGCACGCTGCTGCGTAAGCGGCACAACGAACCTGTTGTTGATGAACAAGAGACACCTGCTGCCGCACAGGAGATCCCTGATGTTAAGCAGGAGAAACTCGAAATGAAGCAGCCTACAGCCACAGCAACACCGCCGCCTGTTGAAACTCTACCGCCTACCGAAAAGAGCGAAAAGCCTGCTGTGCCTGTGGATGAACCGCCTCCACCTGCCGAGCTAACATCTGCTGACAAGGCCAAAGAGTCTGGTGCCTCTGTGAGCGTGGTACGGGTTATCGATGCCAACTCCATTCGTGCCCGTTTGGCTCGTGAGGGGAGAAATTTTGATTATGCGGGCAAAAAACATGCCTCTGCCGCCTCTTCATCGCCAGCTCGTGTACGTGAAGTAACCATTGGCGCAGCTGTGCCGCCCGCTGCTGCAAAGCCGGGATTACCGGGATCTGGTCGAAATACACCCGGCAAGCGCCGGTCGGGCAATCAGTGGCCCCAGCGTGGTCAAGAAAAAGGCGACTGGCAAGATTTGTGGGCACCTAAGACTAAGAAGAAAAAATCGGCCAAAACCAAAGAGCCGCAGCAGCCTACTACTATGCAACCGCACGCACACAAACGTGTTATTGAACTAAGTGGCCCAATGGCGGTGAGTGAGCTGGCTCATCATATGTCGGTAAAGGCTTCTGCCGTTGTCGCCAAGCTCATGGAGATGGGCATGATGGTTACCATTAACCAATCTGTCGATCAAGAAACTGCCACGCTGGTAGCTGGCGAGTTTGGCTTTGAAACCAAAGATGTTTCGTTTCAGGAGTCGACGCTGCTTGATACAGCTGTCAAGCAAGACCCCAGCAATCTGAAACCCAGACCACCTGTGGTAACTGTGATGGGCCACGTTGATCATGGCAAAACCACGCTGCTCGATGCGCTGCGCCAAGAGGGTGTTGCATCGTCAGAGTATGGTGGCATTACGCAGCATATTGGTGCCTACGATGTCAAAACACCGCACGGCCAGGTCACATTTTTAGACACACCCGGTCACGAGGCTTTTACAGCCATGCGTGCTCGTGGTGCTCAGCTGACCGACATTGTTGTGTTGGTCGTCGCTGCCGATGATGGCGTCATGCCTCAAACCAAAGAGGCTATTGATCATGCCAAAGCGGCCAAGGTGCCCATTGTAGTTGCCCTCAACAAAATGGATGCCGGTGGTGCGCAACCGCAAAAGGTGTTGCAGCAGCTATCTGAATATGGTGTTGTCACCGAGCAGTGGGGCGGTGATGTGCAGGTGTTTGAGATTAGCGCCAAGAAAAAACAGGGTTTGCGAGAGCTGCTAGATGGTATTGCTGTACAGGCTGAAATCATGAATCTGCAAGCAAACCCCGACTGCAAGGCCCAAGGTTTGGTGGTAGAGGCGCAGCTAGATAAGGGCAGAGGCCCGCTGGTAACACTGCTGCTGCAATCAGGAACACTCAAGCAGGGAGACTGGATTGTGGCTGGTCCGTATAGCGGTCGCGTGCGATTGCTGCTGGACTGCCAAGGAAAGCCACTCAAACAGGTAGGCCCCTGTATTCCGGCGCAGTTGTTGGGTCTATCTGGCGTGCCCAAACCAGGTGACTCTTGCCATAGCGTCGAAGGAGATCGCGTGGCTAAACTTATTGCATCACACCGCTCGCAGCAGCAGCGTGAACAGGAGCTGTTGCACTCAGGGGGGGCTAGCCTAGAAAATGTATTGCAAAAAACAGATGAAAAGGGGAGCAAGCTGCTACGGCTGGTTATCAAAACAGATGTATTTGGCTCACTAGAGGCGATTCAAGCTGCTGTAAAAGGGCTGTCGACCTCACAATCTCAAGTAGATGTCGAAATTGTGCACAGCGGTGTTGGCACCATCACCGAAAGCAATGTGGAGCTAGCACTCACAACCGGTGCCCATATTATCGGTTTTCATACCAAACCAGACAGCAAGGCGCAAAAGCGGGCCCTGCGCTCCAAGCTAACCATCTATTCCTGCAATGTCATCTATGAAATGCTCGATCAAATTCGCCACCTTATGCAGAGCCTGCTAGAACCTGTTTTTGAGGAGGTGCCACTTGGTCAGGCTCAAGTACGGCAGGTTTTTTCGGTTTCTAAGTTGGGCAAAATTGCCGGTTGCATTGTTACACAAGGCGCTGTTGCCCGATCGGCCCACGTACGAGTTAAGCGCGGAGCCGAACTGTTGTGTACCAGCCGCATTACAGGGCTGCGCCGCTTTAAAGATGATGTGCGTCGTGTTGAATCAGGGTATGAGTGTGGTATTGAAGTCGAGAGATTTCACGATTGGCAAGAGGGCGATATATTAGAGTGCTTTGAGCACAAACAGACGCAGGCTAAGCTTGCCGAATAGTTGGGGATACGAACTAACAACAATTTGGCAACGCTGTCTGATGGCAGTTGATCAGATTCTTGCCAAGATCTATAACCCTTGCTAAAATTGCCATATTGATTTGATGTGAACATGAAGCAGGCCTGTGAGCCTATTGTGGTGTCTAAATGGTGAACTGGGAGCGATTGCTGCAAGAGATTAAGGGCAAAAAGGATTTTCGATTACCTGCAGATGATTGGCGTAAAGAGGTGATCGATAGCATGTACGAGCTTTACTACAGCCAATATAGAATTGGGCGTGGTTGCCAACGTATCGATACGCGTCCTGGCTCAGATTACGATCAGTTTGTTAAAAACCACATGGTACCGTTATCGAAATACCGTGTGTGGGAGGCTCTTTTTCCTACCCGAGAATCTGCCCAAAAAGCTATTGCAATCGATGAGGCATTGCGATTGATGGCAGATACAAAAATTGTGGATCGTATCTATTCGGAAGATATCGTAACTGTACGCAAAATTGTGACGCATATTCGCAAAAAAAGAGAGAAATATGCATCGCATCGCCCTAGTGAAGAGGCTGCTTAGCGCACCTTTTTTAAAGCCAATCTTACTCAGCATTGAGTGCAGCAAAGCGCTTATGTAAAGCAGAAACAGCCCATACCCACAAGGCTGTCATAGCAAACAAAATGCAAAAACTGTAGGGAGCAATCACACTCACAGGGCCGACAAAAATAAACAACAGCTGCTGAATAAAGCCACCGCACGATTTACCAAAACGGGTACCAAATACATCGATAGCTGCTTTGCCTTTGGTTTTGGACTCCTCATCTAGAGGAATATAGGTCATCTCTTTGGTGGGGTCAAAGAGGGCGTACTTGGTGCTTTTGCCTAGCACATACTGCAGGGTGCCAAAACAGACCAATAGCACCAGGGGGGTAATATGCAGCAGTTTGCTAAGCAGCTGCATGCTATCGGTAAAAATGAGGCCTAGGCAAAACAGCAAGCCGCCGCCGCCGAGTGCAATGGGGGTAACCAAAGCGGCTTTTTTCCAGCCCAAGTGGCGCAAAATGCTGCCGCCAACAAGAATAACAATACAGGTGGCTAGGCCAACAATCATGTAGAGCTTACCCATAAAGGCGGCATAATCTTGCGGATTGGGGTATTGCAACTTCAGCTGATTTTTCCATAGAATCTCTACCAAATTGGTGCTGATGCCGTAACACAACACGAGGGTGGCGATGAGAGCGAGATAGGGGGAGTGTACAAGAAAACGGATACTTTCCCATAAAGACATTTTGGGTTTATCGACTTTGGTCTGCTCGATTTGTGTAAAACCAGGAACATGGTGTTTGCCGTTAAATACAAATCGGTGCAGTGCCCAATACATTGCAATAATAACGACACAGCTGATACAGACAATAGCCATGAGATTTTGCAGCAAAATCTGCCAAGACTCTGTTGTGCTGGATTGCTGCGATGCAATAGAGCTAACAGCCAAACCGGCGGCGAACACACTGATGTGAGCCAGTAGATAGAAGTGGGTGTAAAAGCGCTTGGCATCTTTCACCGCAGTGACACTGTTTGCCAGTTGCCAAAATATAAACGACAGCATCACACTGCTCCACATTTCGGCCACTACATAAAACAGCGACAGTGTCCAGTAGCGATAGATGTCAACCACATAAGATGCCCATTGGGCTTGCGGCATCACGCTTTGCAACCAATCGGCACTGCTGGTGGGGTGAAGCAGATGACGGTAGGGGTAAAGCCCCCATGAAAATAGAATAAAGAAGGAGAGAAATCCCAATATAATACCATAAAAGAGCTGATCACGTGTGAAGAGATTAACCGCCTTAGCATAAAGCAGAAAAAAGAGAAAAGAGCAGGGCACCACCAGCCAAAATTTAATAAATGTAATGGTTTCAACACCGGAGGTTGTGATAATAGTGGCATCTTTGATGCTGCGAATAATGGTGTAGTTGGCCAAAATCAGCGTATTGATGATTGCCATGGGCAAAAAGCCCTTGTGCTCGGCCCCATATATCGGCCAGATTATCTCGCGGCAAAGTTGAAAAAAACGGGGCCCTGTAGACTGCTGTAAAGACATAAATCGTGCTCTCCTGGGTTATAAGGTTTCTTTCTCGTTAGACAGACCCACCGTGAAGGGCTTCAAAGCGTTTGTGTAAACGCAACACTGCCCAGATCCATACCACCATGGATACAGCCAAAATAGAAAAGCTATAGGGTGCAATAACACTCGCAGGTCCAATGAAAATAAACATTGCTTGCTGAATCAGCGAACCACACGACTTGCCTAAACGCATGCCAACCATGTCAATGGCTGCCTTGCCTTTGGTTTTAGACTCTTCATCTAGAGGGATATAGGCCATCTCTTTGGTGGTGTCAAACAGCGCATACTTGACGCTCTTACTTAAGATATTTTCTCCTGTGGCAACCACAACAATCAAAAATAGGGGTGTGCTGCCCAATAAAACACTTAAAGCTGCAACAGGATCGGTAAACATAATGGCTAAACACAGCACTAAGCCACCACCGCATATCGCAAAAGGTGCTACCAGTGCAGCCTTTTTCCATCCGACCCGGCGCAACGCACTACCACCTATGAGCACCACAATACAGGTGGCTACGCCGAGAGCCATATATAAGATTCCCATGAAAGCGGCATAATCTTGCGCACTGGGATACTGCGCCTTAATTTGGTGTTTGCGCAACACATCAACAAGGTTCATGCTGATGCCATAGCACAAGACCAGTGTGGCTATAAGAGCCAAATACTGCGATCGTGAAATAAAATAGAGGCTCTTTCGCAACGACATTTTAGGCTTGGCAGCCGCCGCCTGCCTAACATTGGCAAAGCCCGACACTCTCTTGGCATTAAACACATAACGCTGCAAAGCCCAGTAGGTGATCAGGATCATGCCACAGTTGGCTGCCACTATAGTCAACAAAATGCGCAGTTTTAGCTGCCATGAATCGACACAACCAGCCACCGCAGGTTGCGAGGTGACAAATCTTAAAACAGCTCCAGCTACAAATAGACCAATATGGCCCAGAAAGACAAAATGGGGATAAAACCGTTTTGCATCTTTGACAGTCGTAATGCTGTTGGCCAGCTGCCAAAATAGAAACAGTAGCACCACGCTGTTCCACATTTCAGCCGCCACAAAAAAGAGTGACAGTGTCCAATAACGGTAAATATCAACAATGCCATCGGCCCAGCTAAAGCCGATCCAGCTACGCAGCAGGTCGGCAGTTAGGGTAGGCTGCAACAGCTCTCGGTTAGGATATATCACCCAGCCAAACAAGAGAAAAAAGATCATGAAACCGCTGACAATCCCATAAAAAAGAGTCGTTTTTTTAAAATAGTTAACAGCTTTTGCATAAAACATAAAAAAGCAAAACAGCGCGGGGACAGTGAGCCAAAATTTAATAAAGGTTAACGCTTCGACTCCCGAGGCAGTAATAATACAAGCATCTTTTATGCTTCGTAAAATAGTGTAGTTAAATAATATGAGGAAAACAATAAGCGTTAGGGGCAAAAAAGCCCTATGCTCCGAGCCATAAACGGGCCAAAAGATCGTGCGAATAGGATGCTGCTTCGGGTTTTGTTTTAGTTCAACAACGCTAGAGGACATAATAAACTAAAACAAACCTCCTTAGCTTTTATGTGGCGAGAAAATAGCACTCGCCATTTTACATAAATAATATTTAATATAACCGAACTTATTTAAGTTCAACTTTTGCTCCTTGAGCCTCTAATTTGCTTTTGATCTCCTCAGCCTGCTCTTTAGAGACAGCTGATTTTACAGGCTTAGGTGCACCCTCCACCAGCTCTTTTGCCTCTTTAAGACCAAGACCAGTAATAGCACGTACCTCTTTAATAACCTGAATTTTCTTGTCACCAGCGGCAGTCAAGACCACATCAAATTCTGTTTTCTCCTCAGCACCTGCTGCTGCTCCTGCAGCTGCTGCACCCGGAGCAGCGGCAACGACTGCTGCAGCTGAAGCAGCTTTAACGTCCCACTCCTCTTCAAGTTTTTTGATCAACTGAGCCGCCTCCAAAATGCTCAGCTTTGATAATTCCTGACTTAACTGTTCTACCACATCGGCCATCTTAGTCCTCCTTTTATTATTAACCAGCCTCTTTTTCCTCTTTTTGAGAATCCTTATCTACCTTAGCTTGCAGCACAGAAACCAAATGGCTCGATGGTGCCTGAATCTGTGCAAGCAACTTGCTAGGCACAGCCTGCAATAGCCCCAAAATCTGCGCGCGCAGCTGCGGCAAACTTGGTAGGTCAGCAAGCGCCTTAATTTCGTTCATGTCCAACCTAGCACGAGAAGAGTAACCCGACTTAATAGCCAAGGGCTTAATCTTTTTTGCCGATTTAACCAACACCTTGGCCGGCATCACCGCATCTTCTGTACTCCAAACAATTGCCGTCGATTGTACAAAGTCTTCTGACAAACTCTCCAAATCAGAACCCTGAAAAGCGATGCGCGCCAGCTTGTTTTTACAAACCTTCATCAAGCAGCCCGCCTCATTGAGATTCTTTCTGAGAGTAGCCATCTGTTCTGAGTCAACCCCCTCAACACTCGACAACACCAAACACTCTGCCTCTTGCCCAATTTGCTTGAGGTCTTCTATCTGCTTCTCTTTTTGTGCACGATCCACAATCATCACCTACTGTTACCCCCATTGAATACCAGCAAGATGCACTCCTTGTCAACACGCTTGCTCGATCATCTGATGTACACGCTGCTTTGTCAGCCGATAACGGGCCACACAGCTTCTATATGTTGGCGAACGACTGCTGGCTGCTAGAGTGTGCCATCAAATCAGCCAAACGACACACGCAGTTAAACAAATGCCTTCCAAAAAATTCTAGTCTCTCTTGTCGCATTGTGTTGCAAAAGCGCGATAAACCGCCCCAAAACAGCCTGAAATAAAATTCCTATTGACAATTGTCTCAAACTATGTCGTCATGTTTTTGACAGAGTCATGATGGCTCTGTTGACAGAATGCAGCGATCGTTGCGGTTTTCTGTGTCTTGAGTGATGGTAATTCAGTCCCACATGGTCCGAATGGATAAAAAGCACAAGGTAGGCGTCTGATTAACGATTCGTTCATGACATAATAAAGGTTGCATGATCGCTGCATCATGAACATGCAACAAGAGGAAAAGCTAAACTGCTTTTGCAGGGCATGCTTGTGCCCTCAAATGCCATTTACCCCTAGCATTAAGTTGAATTCGGCTACATTACAACCATGGCTCTAAGCCCCGATGGCAACTATCTTGTATCGGGCGGTCAACACAGGGCCGACGCATTAAAAAAAGCATAGAAAGGCATCTTCAGGCGCTGACTCTATCGCCCTATGCACATTGAGAAGAAGTACTAACACGTGAGCCCGTCGACCTACGTGCTGTTCAAATTCTATCAATTCATACAAGGAAAGAGCAAAATGGTCATCTTAGGGGCCATCATGAGGAAATTGCTGCACATCATCTATGGCGTCTTGAAATCTGGGAAGCCCTTCAATCCTAGCATTTGCTCTGCCCGCTCTTGACACAAGCAACAGAGTATCTCCAGCAGATCTTGGCAACACAGAAGAAAAAACCATAATTTTTTTAGACGCAACCAGCAAGCCGTTTGTGGGCAAAAGCTTTAGAGATTCAAGCTGCTGCAGTTGATGTTGCATCCGTACAGGGCAATGGCTACTGTCGACACACCGTAGGCTGCACAGGGCAGCGCTTTGGCTGGTGCGCAGCTGCAAACGTGATCTGCTGCTGTAGCTTTTTGAGTAATTTAGAGCCGATGCCTTTAATATGAAACAGCTGCGTGATGCGGGTAAAGGGCCCGTGTTGTTGGCGATAGCGCACAATCGCTTCAGCCCTCTTTTGGCCAATGCCTTTGAGCTGTTGCAGCTGCTTGGATGTGGCTAAGTTGAGATCGATTTTACGCCTGCTGCGTTGCGATTTTTTGCCGACCGCAATTTTGGCTGCACCGGCCATCTGCATGCTGCGCTGTGCAGGTGTGTGCTGCGCCGGCACTGCAGCAGCAACCGTCCATGAGGTTACAGATAAACAGGCAGTTACCAATAGAATGGTCAATCTATGCACATAAACCTCTTCACATGGTATATTCTGCAATGGCGGCTGCGTTGCTTTCAATACCCACAACATGTTAGCACTGCTGGGCAAGATATTGCCCAATGGTGCCCATGCCGCTTGCCCTGCAGGTAGGCAACACCTTGACCGCCAAAAGCCAACTTTTCAATCTGCAGCGTATGCTCTTGCCCCGGGTAAACCTTTGTCAATGTGTTGCTGCTATCTGCCGACATTTATACTCCAGCAGCTCATGATAGCCTCGATACAATCAGCCCCACCGGGCTGCTGTTTGATCTGCTGCAGGTAGGGAGATAGCTTTTGCAAATAGGGATTTCGCGAGGTCAGTCCTCATCTGCGTAAGATTATTCGATCGTTTCTACGTCGTAACCACAATTCCTCGCATATTGGTTTACTTTGTTGTTGTAGTCGATTTTCATGTTCTCAAACTCGCGCTCGAGTTTTTTGCAGCTTGTTTCGGGTTTGGCTTCACATGCTTTTTCAGCTTCTCTTTTCTTTGTCATGGTTTTTCCTTGCTGCTGTTGAAGAGCTATTCTTAACATACCGCAAATAATGTCATCATCGAAACGGTGTTTGATTTGCTCCTTGTCAAAGTCGGCTGGAAACTCGACGTTTTTGTTTTGATCGACGTTCGCGCTTGTAACAGCTTGTGCCGAAACAGCCGTTAGCGCCGTCGCAAAAAGGCAAGCCAGCATTTTCATGTTCGAACCTAGTTTCTCTCGCATCATGGTTTTCTCCTTATGTTATATTGCCGCAAAGAACCAGACCTCCGTGGTCTTGTTCCCTACGGCAATAGTTATGTCAAAAATTATCCACCTCGGCCCAATGCTTGTCAAGAATTTTGCCGGTAAAAGCAGGGCCGACACATGCTGCTGCTATTGGCATGATAAGCCCATGGCTTAGTTTTGATCTGCCCTATGCAGCGCCTGTACCACAACGTGCATGTTGGTGCTCAGCGAGCCCTTCACCAGTATTGCATCACCGGGCTGTATGAGGGGGATAATATGTTGTGCCAGCTGCTTGCTGTTGCTAGCATAGTGGCAGCAGGCTTGTGGCATGCCGGCTTGCTGGCTGCCGTTGAGGTATTCGACCGATAGCGGGCCGCATGCAAATAGTTGCGATACACCATATTGCACGCATTGTTGACCGACCTGGCGGTGTAGGGCAGGGGCGGCATCGCCTAGCTCTAGCATGTCGCCTAGGCAGGCGATGCGGCGTTTGGCGGGTAGCTGTTGCAGCACCTGCAGTGCTGCTTCGCACGCTTTGGGGCTGGCGTTGTAGCTGTCGTTGAGCAGTAGCACATTGTTGGACAAACTGTGTACCTGCAGGCGGCGAGCAACGGGTTGCATCTGCTGCAGGCCTTGGCACGCTTGGGCAAAGTCTAAGCCCATGGCCACCGCTACGGCTACGGCTGCAGCGGCATTGTTGGCGTGAGACTTGCCTATAATTGGAACCCATGGGCGTTGCCGGTTATTCCTATGCTGCAGCAGCAGCCACTGCCCTTGTAGCTGTTTGGGAATATCTTGCGGTAGCTGTGTTTGGCAAATACGTATGTCGGCCTGCTCGTGCCAACCAAATGTTAGGTGGCAACAGGAGGTTTGTGCCAGCAGCTTCATGCAGCGCTCATCATCGCGATGGGTAATGGCAACATGGTTGGCATTGTGTGCCAGTGCAGCAAACAGCTCCCCTTTGGCTTGGGCAATGGCGTCGACATCGCGAAAAAAGGCCCGATGGGCATGGCTCACATTGGTGATCAAGCCGATGTGTGGTTGCGCAATGCTGACCAGCTGCGCAATTTCGCCGGCGTGGTTCATGCCCATTTCAAACACCAGCGCCTTGTGGCTGCTGTTGGCCTGCAGCGCGCTGAGCGGCAAGCCAATGTGGTTATTGTAATTGCCCGCAGAGGCCAGCACCGCCTCTTGGCCCAAACAAAATTGCAGTAGCGCCTTCACCAGCTCTTTAGTAGTTGTTTTGCCAACCGATCCGGTAATGCCAATGCGCGTGGCCGGCAAGCGCTGCAGGTGTACATGAGCCAGATGCTGCAGCGCTGTTAATGGATCATTGACCAGCAGCTGCACAGCTGTTGTGGCCTGCAGCCGTTGTTGAGCACGCACCAGCACCGCACAAGCGCCTGCCTGCAGCGCCTGCTGCACAAAGTTGTGGCCATCAAACTGCTCGCCTTTGAGGGCAAAAAACAGATCTCCAGGTTGAATATGGCGCGAATCGGTGCAGATGCCCACATGCGCAGGTATATTTTGCCTGGGGCCGACAATACGCAGCCGACACTTGCTGCTAAGAGCTTGGCAGACAAAATCAAAGGGCAGTTGTATTGCATAGTTAGACATCACCTCTATTAAAGCATGTTTTTGCGATCAATTTAGATCATTAGATTGTGGTGACACAGATATGGCAATGCGAGCCGGTTGACGTAGGTGGATTTTTTTGGCTACATTAAAAGAGATTGTAAGATAAATGACAAATAGGAGAAGATTATGGACCTGCAACAAGCTGAAGTCAGAAATCCGCCGTTGGAGCTTGCGGCAACTGCTCGTACAAAGTTTGGTAAGGGGTTTGCGCGCAAATTGCGGCAGCAGGGGCGTATTCCTGCGGTGTTGGCGCGCAAGGGGCAGCCCAGCTTGGCGTTAACAGTATGTCCGATTCAAGCAACGCAGATTTTGCATAAGCCGCATCGGCGCAACGGCTTTATTGAGCTAAATTTGCAAGATGACGCACAAGGGGCAAGCAGCTCGCAGCATGCGGTGATGGTGCAAGATGTACAGGTGCATCCGGTCAAGCGTGTGCCGATTCATATCGATTTTGTGCAGGTTGATGCCAATAAGCCGATGCAGGTGCGCGTGCCTGTACGTTTGCAAGGGCGTAGCAAGCAGGTGGTGGCTGGAGCCAAGTTGCGTCAGCTGCAGCAGACAATGCGTGTTGCCTGTTTGCCGCAAGATGTGCCGCACCAAATCGATATAGATATTACCGATCTACCGCTGGGCCACTTGCGGGCACAGCAGGTGGCGCTGCCTGAGAGAGTGCAGCTAAATTGCGATCCGCAGCTGTCTGTGATCAATATTTGGCAAACCTCTGGCCAGGCCAAGGCCGATTCACAAGAGGAGGCCTCTTCTTAGCGGGGGCTTGGGTAATGGTCTGTAAGCTATGGCCAACGAGGCGCTATCAATGTGGCTAGTGGTTGGCCTGGGCAATCCGGGCATGCAATATGCAGCAACACGTCATAACATTGGCTTCATGCTAATCGACGCGTTGGCGCAGGCGTGGTCAGCCTGTTCGTTTCGGCAGCGTTTCTGCTCACAGTTGACCAGCTGCCGGATTGCACAGCAAGATGTTTTGTTGATGAAGCCGCAAACCTACATGAACCGCAGCGGGCAAGCGGTGTCGGCCGTCATGGCCTATCGCAAATTGCCGCTGCAACATCTGGTGGTTGTGCACGATGAGCTTGATCTGCCGGCCGGTACAGTGCGTATCAAAGTTGGCGGCGGCCATGGCGGCCACAACGGCATACGTGATACCATTGCCCATGTAGGAGGTGATTTTGTGCGCTTGCGTTTGGGTATTGGCCGGCCCGCCGTCAAAGGCCAAGAGACACAATATGTGCTGCAGCGCTTTGCCGCAGCGCAGCAGTCACATCTTGTTGAGCAGCTCACACTAGGCTGTGAGGCGGTTGAAGATCTCATCTCTCGTGGTGTTGTTGCAGCACAGCAACGATTTCACAGCAGCAATCGTGTGGCCAATGCGCCATAGTTCAAAGGAGGGGTGGCAGAGCGGTTGAATGCACCGGACTTGAAATCCGGCATGGGTGCAAGCCCATCGCGGGTTCGAATCCCGCCTCCTCCGCCAGCTGCACGAGGGGTATCTTGGGTGGATTTAGAGCTTGCATAATGGGTGATTGTGGGTGTATAAATGGGTGCATGATCGCAACAGAGACACTCCGTATCACTCAAGATATTTTGGGATTTATCGCTGAAATTGATGAATTCAAAGGAGCTTGGCGTGCTTTAGAGACACTTGCGCCAGAGCGTTTAAATGCTTTGCGCCATGTTGCCACCATTGAAAGTATTGGATCTTCAACACGCATTGAAGGCAGCAAGCTTTCAGATCGTGACGTGGAAAGGCTACTATCAAATTTGCAGATCAAGCACTTTGAAACACGCGATGAACAAGAGGTGGCCGGTTATGCCGAGGTGATGGAACTGGTGTTTGAGTCACGGGACGATATTCGCCTGACAGAAAACCATATCAAGCAACTCCACCGTGATCTACTGAAATACAGTGAGAAAGATTCTCGTCATCGCGGGCAGTATAAAACCTTATCCAATAGCGTAGCCGCCTTTGATGAAACCGGCAAGCAGGTAGGCATTGTGTTTGCAACGGCCACTGCCTTTGAAACGCCGGCGCTCATGAGTGAGATCGTTGCCTGGACAAATGCAACACTTGAAACCAAGTCATTGCATCCACTTTTAGCGATTGCCGTGTTTATTGTGGTGTTCTTAGAAATCCACCCGTTTCAGGACGGTAATGGTCGTTTGAGCCGTGTGCTGACTACCTTGCTTTTGCTGCGTGCCGGTTATGCTTACGTGCCGTACAGCTCATTAGAAAGTTTGGTTGAGAAGAACAAGGAAGGTTATTATCTGGCCTTGCGCCAAACACAAGGCACAATCCGTACCGAAAGCCCTGATTGGCAACCCTGGGTGATTTACTTTTTGCGAATTCTACTGCAGCAAAGCCGCAACCTTGCCAAAAAGGTTGAGCGTGAAAAGATGATTTTATCCAGTTTGCCAGAATTATCCCTGCAAATTTTGGATCATGCAAAACAACACGGGCGGGTTACAATGGCTGATATGATTAAAATGACCGGCTTAAGTCGTAATACCTTGAAAGAACATTTTAGGGCATTACTCGAAAAAAATCATCTGCTGTTACGCGGCAAAGGTCGTGGAAGCTGGTATGAATTGCCGTAATATAAAATGAAAAATCTGTGTTGATTAAATATACAATACAGACAATTTTAATTGAATGATTTGAAATAAAAAACATGCTTAGTTTGTTGAATATAATAGGTAATAGGACGGCCCGGCGACAGGCTGTGCAGCAGGAGAGAGGTCGATGCTATCGGTGGTGCAGTGTGCATACGTGTTTGGCATTGATGCTATTCCCATTCGGGTGGAGGTTGATCTCAGTGGCGGGCTGCCTAGTTTTTCGACTGTGGGTTTGCCTGAGGGCAGTGTGCGTGAGGCGCGGGTACGGGTGCAGGCGGCCATTGCCAATAGCGGTTTTGCTTTTCCGCTTGGGCGCATTACCGTTAATTTAGCTCCGGCCCATCTGCGCAAAGAGGGCACCAACTTTGATTTGCCGATTGCTTTGGGAATTTTGGGGGCAGCCGGTGTGCTGCCGCAACAGCAGCTGCGGCGCATTATGGTTATGGGGGAGCTGTCGCTATCGGGCGATGTCAAGCCGGTGCGCGGTGTGTTGGCTGCTGCCGACTTGGCTTTTCGTAGTGGCATGTCGTGCATGCTAACAGCTATCGACAACGGTAGCGAAGCGGCTTTGATTGAGGGGCTGCAGGTGCATACGGCCCAGCACTTTCGCGATGCTGTGGCCTTTGTGCAGGGCGACAACAGCAAGGCTGTGCTGGCCAAGGCTGGGCCCGACAACAGGCCTAAGCAGATTCCTACGCTTGATTTGGCCGATGTGCAGGGGCAGCTGCAGGCGCGCCGTGCCTTAGAGATAGCCGCTGCTGGTGGCCATAACTTGCTGTTTGTTGGCGGCCCTGGATCGGGCAAAACCATGCTCTCTAAGCGGCTGCCTGGCATTTTGCCTGCCATGACACACGAAGAGGCGATGGCTGTGACACAGGTTCACTCGGTTGCGGGTTTGAATGTGGGGCAGGGGTTGGTGCGTGATCGACCTTTTCGGGCGCCACACCACTCGATTACACCAGCGGGGTTGATTGGTGGTGGTGCTGGAGTGCCACGGCCTGGTGAGATCACCTTGGCCAGCCAAGGGGTGCTGTTTTTGGACGAGCTGCCTGAGTTTCCGCGACATGTGCTTGAGCTGCTGCGGCAGCCACTTGAGTCAAATGAGGTGATGCTATCGCGTGCCAATGCCACACTCATATACCCAGCCAAAATTATGCTGGTGGCGGCGATGAATCCATGCCCCTGCGGCAACTTAGGGCAAACTAATGCCCGCTCGTGTCGCTGTACGCCGCAGCAGATTGCGCGCTATCAGGGGCGGCTGAGCACCCCTTTGCTCGATCGCATCGATTTGCATGTTCATGTGCCAGCTGTTAAGCTCAAAGAGTTGCAGGATCATAAACCTGGCGAAAGCTCGCTGGCTGTACGCACCCGTATCGAGAACGCTCGCCAACGCCAGATAGCCCGTATGGGCTGCGACAACAGCAACGGGCAGATGAGCCGTGAGTGGATTCGCAAGACGGTACAGCTAAACTCCGACAGCCAAACGCTGCTGCAACAGGCAGATCGCACCTTTGGGTTGAGTGCACGCGCGCACGATCGCATTTTGCGTGTTGCACGCACCATTGCCGATTTGGCAGGTACCGAGCAGGTACAGGCACTACATATTGCTGAGGCGATTCAATATCGACAACAAGAGGGATCTTTTCATCAACAAAGCAGATAACAAAAAAGCAGGGGGAGCATAGATGGAAAACAATGCAAAAGATGCACAAGAGACAAAAGGATTGGCAGGCGTTGTTGCAGGCAGCACAGCGTTATCTCAAGTAGATGGAGCGCAGGGGCAGCTGCGTTATTGCGGTTATAATATTGATGATCTGGTGCATGGATCGTACGAAGAAACCTGCTATTTGTTGCTGCATGGGCAGTTGCCGACAGCACAGCAGCTGCAGCAGTTTAGCGAAGAGCTTAAGCAGCAGCGTGCAGTTCCGCAGGCAGTTTTGCAGTTTATTGAGCAAAACAGCAAGCAGGATCACCCCATGGCTGTGTTGCGTACAGCTGTGTCGATGCTGTCGTGCAACAACCCCTTAACAACAGACAATGAGCCGCAGCACACCCAACAGCAGGCGGTGGCTCTCATTGCACAAATATCTACCTTAATTGCTGCCATTGGTGCGACACGTGCTGGTCGCGGCGTCGTGCCGGCCGACCCAACGTTGGATCATGCCGCCAATTTTTTGACCATGCTGCAGGGGCAGCCAGCGCCTGCACAAGCGAGCCATGCTCTCAATGTGGCCCTGGTGCTGCATGCCGATCACGGCTTTAATGCCAGCACATTTGCTGCGCGAGCCATTGCTTCAACCCTATCGGATATGGTGTCGGCGGTAACAGCTGCGGTGGCCTCGCTCAAAGGGCCGCTGCATGGTGGAGCCAATACAGCTGTGATGCACATGCTGCAACAGATCGGCCAAGAAGATGCCGTAGAGCCTTGGCTTGATCAAGCGCTCGGTCGTCGCCAATTGATCATGGGCTTTGGCCACCGTGTTTACAAAACCACCGATCCGCGTGTGCAGCATCTGCGCGCATTGTCGCAACAGTGGTGCAACGCCAACAACCAAGCTAACTGGTTTGCTATCAGCGACAAACTGCAGCAGTTGATGATGCAGAAAAAGGGGCTGTACCCCAATGTTGATTTCTATTCGGCATCGCTGTATTACGCCCTTGGTATTGAGCCGCAAATGTACACACCTGTGTTTGCATTGTCGCGTGTGGTGGGCTGGGTGAGCCATATACGCGAGCAGCTGCAAGACAACCGCATCATTCGCCCCCGCGCACAGTATATTGGTAAGCCCGCTCGCACCTATGTGCCGCTGCAGCAACGCGAATCACAGCAACAGTCGGCATCGCTTGCAGCAGCATAGCAGCAAGGTTGCCATTGTTGCGCCCCCCCCCTGCCTATTGAGCAGGGCATGTTGTGCTGCCGGCGTTTGTTTGTTGCTATTTTATGGTTCCATTTTTTGATACCGCATAGCCGCCTGTTTGCCACAAAATGCAATGGCGACAGCAAATTGATCGGAGGTGCGGTGATCGTGAAAGATGGCTGCATAATTTTTGCTCACAATTTGCTGCAACCCAGCCTGTGCGGCTGCTTCGAGCGTGTTGCTGTCTGGCGCCTGCTTAATCTCCATAACAATGGCCGGCTTGAGAGGTTGATCATCGCGTGGAATCAGAAGAATGTCGGGCCGACCTGTGCCGCTTTCGCGGTTGGATCGTACAAAGTGGGTGTTGTTCATGTAGGCCACCATGCCCAGCACCAGTGCGTGGTAAAACCACTCGGGCTGCTGGGCAACATCAAAATAGCTAAGCGTGACCTCTGACAGCTGGTGCAGGTGCTGGGCAAACTGCTGCAAGTTACCCTGCTGCAGCGCCTGCAGCACGTCGGGCAGCGGATTGCTGCTGCTTTTAGCAAACCACTGTTGCACCAACCGCTGATAAATCATGTGAATCTCCTCATTTGGAATCCGCAAGTGAGCCCGTGTAGACTGGGCACCACCCACCTTTGTTTGTTGCGGTGTGAGGTAGCCGCTGCACAACAAAATGCTATACAGTGTGTCGGGCAACAGCTGCAAATCTTGCAATGCCAGCGTCTCCGATACATCTTTGGTTACCACCTCGCCCAGCAATAATTTTTCCATGTTTTGCTTATCTTGTAGCCTGCTAGCATCGATCAATGAGTGAATCAACTCGTTGCTGCTGGTGTTGGCCCAGTAGGGCTCCAGTCGGTTTGTTTTGCTAACCAAAAAGCTCACAATCGACCAGGGATTGTACACAGTGGGCACGGCCTCCTCTCCAAAACAGTAGCCGTTGTACCAATGTCGTATGTCAGGCAGGCGATGCAATAGATTGCGGCTGGCCAACAGCTGCTCAACCTCTGTTTCGATAAATCCAAAAGCAAATTGAAATTCTGCCTGCAACAGCCCATAGGTTCCCAAGTTGTTGACTCCTGAGAAAATGTTCTCTTTTGCCACACGCAAAATGCCTGTGATAACTGCCTTATGTAGGTAATCATCATTGTCTTTAAGGGCCTCGCCCAATAGCCTGCGCATAAAATTGACCATTTTGCCGTAGTAAGAGGCACTCAACCTACGACGCCAACCATCTTGCAATTTTGGATCGTGGGGGCGTTTGATCACCGCCTTATCGGTGTGCACATAAGCGGTATGAATCGGGCTATCATACTCATCGAGCAGCAGCCAAGGGGCCTGTTTGTAATGCAGTGTCAACAGTTTGCACAACAGCGCCAGTGAGCTTTTCCAGTCGTTTTGCGTTGCATTGTCTTGCAAGATGCGTTGCACAGACTGCTGTTCACTGGGCAGCAAGCAAGCCACATCGACCTGCTCAACAACAACATGTCGCTCGATCTCCTGGCGCAGCAGTTGGCACAGCTGGCTGTGGGCCTCTTCCCAGCTGGTTTCTTTAACGTCTTTCAATGTCAATGCAATCACCGGATACTGCCCTTGGTGCTGCATGATGGCGCCCTCTTCGGCAATAAGAGTTTGCGCAAATAGCGCACACACATTATCTGTTGCCGACAGGGAATTTTGCAAAAAGGTCTGCAGCATGCTCAAGTTGGTTGTTTTACCAAACCGCCGCGGACGGGTGATGAGCACAACTTGATCGTCATTGTTGAACATCTCAGCAATAAACAGCGTCTTATCTACAAAGCAGCGCCTCTCCTGCATAATGCGCTGAAAACCCTTCAACCCTCTGGGCATGGGGCCTGTTGCATGCAAAATGCGAATGGGGGATGTCTGTGCTACACGCATAACTCTTTTATGCTACTACAAATGATCAAAGATAAAACAGCTTGTGAACAGCTGCTGGCGGTTTAACCAAACTGTCACCACTTTTGCAGTTTTGCCTTTACGTGTACAGTAAATAGCAACGCAGCAGCGCTTGTGGTCTTGTCGTAGAGGTTTGAGGTGCCGATCAGCTGGAATGAGATTCGCAAACGTGCCATTGAGTTTTCGCAAGAGTGGCACGACGCCACGCGCGAAAACGCCGAAGCGCAATCTTTTTACAACGACTTCTTCAATGTATTTGGCATTTCCCGTCGTCGTGTTGCCACATTTGAAGAGCCTGTCAAAAAGCTGGGCGACAAGCGCGGGCGCATCGATCTGTTTTGGAAAGGCACCATGCTGGTAGAGCAGAAGTCGGCCGGCAAAAACTTAGCGCAGGCCAAAGCGCAGGCGCTCGACTATTTTCCGCATCTCAAAGAGGAGGAGTTGCCGCGCTATGTGCTTGTTTCTAACTTTCAGCAGTTTCAGCTGCACGATCTGCAGCAGGGCACACAGGTTGCCTTCGCACTCAAAGATCTGCACAAAAATGTCGAGCATTTTGGTTTTATCGCCGGCTATCAAAAGCGCGAGTTCAAAGATCACGATCCGGTGAACATCGAGGCCTCAGAGCTCATGGGGCAGCTGCACGACCAGCTCAAAGAGATCGGTTACGAAGGCAACGACCTAGAGCTTTTACTCGTTCGCCTGCTATTTTGCCTGTTTGCCGACAGCACAGGAATTTTTGAAAAAGATATCTTTACCCAGTTTATCGAGCAGCACACCCGCGAAGATGGCAGCGACCTAGGCGCCTGTTTGGCCCACCTGTTTCAAACCCTCAACAAACCCCACGCCAAGCGCGCCAAAACCCTCAACGAAGATTTGGCGCGCTTCCCTTATATTAACGGTGCCCTGTTCGAGCAGCCTTTGTCTATTGCCGCCTTCAGCAGCCAAATGCGCGCCGCTTTGCTACGCGCATGCTATTTCGACTGGAGCTTTATCTCCCCGGCCATCTTCGGTTCGCTGTTTCAAAGCGTCATGGACAAACAAAAACGCCGCGGCATCGGCGCTCACTACACCACCGAACAAAATATTCTCAAAGTCATTCGCCCCCTGTTTCTCGATGCGCTGTACACAAAGTTTGCCAAGGTCAAACACAGCCGCAACAAACTGCTGGAGTTTCACAAGCAGCTAGGCAACCTACGTTTTTTTGACCCCGCCTGCGGCTGCGGCAATTTTTTAATCATCGCCTACCGCGAATTACGCGAACTAGAAATCCAGGTGCTACAAACACTGCACAAACACAAGCAGCGCGTTTTAGATGTCAGCGCCCTTTCCCGCATTGACGTCGACCAGTTTTACGGCATCGAACTCGAAGAGTTCCCCGCCCGCATCGCCGAAGTCGCCCTATGGCTCATAGACCACCAAATGAACATGAAACTCTCCGAAGCCTTCGGCCACTACTACGCCCGCATCCCCCTCCAAAAATCCGCCCACATCATCCACGGCAACGCCCTGACAATCAACTGGCAAGAGATACTGCCCCCTTCCGACTCCTGCTACATTCTGGGCAACCCGCCGTTTGTGGGGAAATATTTAAGAACACAAGAACAAGGCCAAGAGATGGCCGCTTTGTTCCACGACATCAAAGGTTCCGGAGTCCTAGATTACGTAGCAGCATGGTATCTAAAAGCCGCGCAATACATCCAAAATACCCACATTAAATGCGCCTTTGTCTCTACCAACTCCATCGCGCAAGGTGAACAAACCGCTGTCTTGTGGCAAACACTGTTAACACGCTATCACATCAAAATTCACTTTGCCCACCGTACCTTTGCTTGGACCAGCAAAGCACGCGGCAAGGCGGCAGTCCACTGTGTAATCATCGGCTTTGCTGCCCACGACACCTTGCGCAAACTGCTTTATGACTACGACATGCCGAATTCTGATCCGCACGAACTGGAAGTGAAAAACATCAATCCTTACCTGGTGGAGTCGCCTGACATTGTCATGCCTACCAGGCTTAAACCAATTTGCTCTGTACCTGTCATGCAGTTTGGTAGCAAACCTGTCGATGGCGGCCATTTTTTTTTGACCGACGAGGAAAAAGCAGTATTGCTATTCGACGAACCGCAAGCAGCTGCTTACATCAAACCAGTGGTTAGTGCAAAAGAGTTTTTCCGTAGGATAAACCGCTGGTGTTTGTGGCTAAACAACATTACTCCCGTGCAATTGAAACAGATGCCGCAGGTGACCAAGCGCGTTGCGGCGGTTAGGCAGTTTCGCCAAGCGAGCAAGAAGCAGCTCACGCAAAGAGCAGCCGATTATCCGACGCTGTTCGCCGAAATCCGACAACCAAACACAGACTTTATTGCTATCCCTCTCCATTCTTCAGAAAATAGAGAATATGTACCCATGGGGTTTTTCAGTTGTGAATTCATTGTACACAGTAGTTGCGCGTGCGTTCCTAACGCTACGCTCTACCACTTTGGCGTACTGACTTCGCTAATGCACATGGAGTGGATGCGCCATGTGTGTGGTAGGCTAAAAAATAGCTATCGCTACTCAAGCACTCTGGTTTACAACAACTTTTCCTGGCCGCAGGGCTTAACCGACAAGCATAGGCAGGTGATCGAGGCAAAAGCGCAGGCTGTGCTTGATGCGCGGGCACAGTATCCGCGC